>JAHEDC010000103.1 GCA_024641425.1 Verrucomicrobiales bacterium
TCGCATTCGGCGCGCTGATCCGCGAATTCCTTCCTTTTCTCGGGAGTCTCGGTTTCGCCCTGACCGCGTTCTTTCTCGGCATCGTCATCATTTACCTCGTGTGCGGGTTCCGCATGTGGTCCTATGCCTCTTCAATCCGGCGCTTGCAGGCGGGACGGATGCTCCACGATTTCGAGACCGCCATGGAGAGGCAGGCCACGCTGTGGATTTCCATCGCGGCGATGATCGGGGTCACGATTCTAATTGTCATCGGTTTCTCGGTATTTTTCGTCGCTTCCCTTAGGGGAGTGGCCGAGGCGGTTTCCTGAATCGCGATCATTTGGAACAAAGCGGCTTCCCCATCTCAATCGCCCTCCCCACGATGCAGCAGAATCCTTACGCAAGTCCCCAGTCCGCTCTTCAATACGGCCACTCCGGCACTGTCTCCCTCGTCACGCCAAGGGTGGTCGTCGCGGCCGCGCGGTGCCGACCATGGCTTTTTCTGCTCTCGGTGGCCTGTTTTATCGCCCTTTCCCTCAGCGTCATCGGGCTGCTCCTCGCGGAGGGGGATTACAGCGAGAAAGGGATCTGGGTGGAGAGTCCCCTTGACGGGGGATCCGTTGCCGGTGTCGCCATCGTGGGACTGATCCAGCTGCTCTGCGGGGTATTCTTCTGGAAGTTCGGTCTCGCCCTGGGGAGGTTCGGGACTTCACGGAACGAGATGGAACTTGTGGGAGCCCTGAAGGCGGAATTGAATGTCATCCGGGTCGTTGGGATCACGGCGCTCGTCTATGTGATCATGGCGGGGATTGCCTTCGTGACCAGCATGGCGATGAGTCGAACGGGGGGCTTGGACGAGAACATACCCGCCGATGATACGGTTCCGGCGAGGGAAGCGGACCCGTCCGGGGGGGCGTGATCGGGAGAAGCACGCGGCGACGCCGTCGGGGAAGAAGAGGCTCCCCAAGCGCCGTCCTTCGATGAATCAGGGTGGGAGCGCTCGATCCGCCGCAGCGAAAAGGAACTTTGCCCGGCTACTCTTCGGGAGCCTCTTCCTTCTTCGGCGTGTAGGTGCTCTTCACATAAAGCTCGCGGAGCTGCTTGAAGTCGACGTCGGCGGGGCTGGCCGACATGATGTCGATGCCGCGGTTGTTCTTCGGGAAGGCGATGACCTCGCGGATGCTGTCCTCGCCGCAGACGAGCATGACGAGTCGGTCGAGCCCGAGGGCGACGCCGCCGTGCGGGGGCGCGCCGTAGGAGAACGCGGTCAGCAGATGGCCGAACATGCTCGCCTTTTCCTCCTCGGTGACGCCGAGGACGGTGAACATCTTGCTCTGCAAATCGGATTCGTGGATCCGGATGCTACCGCCGCCGAGCTCGTAGCCGTTGAGGACGACGTCGTAGGCTTCGGCGCGCACCTTGGCGAATTCGCCGGCTTCGAGAAGGGCGACGTCGTCGGCGTGCGGACGGGTGAAGGGATGGTGGACGGCATTCCACTTGTCGTCCTCGGCGCTGTAGTCGAGGAGCGGGAATTCGGTCACCCAGAGGAATTTCAGGTCGGTGTTGCCGTCGAGGAGGTTCTGGTAGCGGCAAACTTCGAGGCGGATGCGGCCGAGCACCTCGCAGGCGGTCTGCCACTTGTCGGCTCCGAAGAGAATGAGGTCGCCTTCCTCGATGCCGAGTTTCTCGGTCAGCGCGGCCTTCTCCTCGTCGGTGAAGAACTTGACGATCGGCGACTTCCACTGGCCGTCCTCGACCTTGATGAACGCGAGGCCTTTCGCGCCGTGAAGTTGGGCGGTTTCGGTGAGGTTGTTGATCTGGCCGGTGGTGACGCAGGCGAAACCCTTGGCATTGATCGCCTTCACGACGCCTCCCGAGGCGAGGGAACCCGAGAAGACCTTGAACGTGCTCGTCGCGAAAACGTCGCCGAGGTCGATGATTTCCATCCCGAAACGCAGGTCCGGCTTGTCGCTGCCGAAGCGCTCCATGGCCTCGCGATGGGTGAGGCGGAGGAACGACTTCTCGATCTCGATGTCGAGGGCGTCCTTAAAGACGCGCCCGAGCACGCCCTCGATGAGGGCGATGATGTCGTCCTGGCCGACGAACGAGGCTTCGACGTCGATCTGGGTGAACTCCGGCTGGCGGTCGGCGCGCAAGTCTTCGTCGCGGAAGCAGCGGGCGATCTGGAAGTATTTCTCGACGCCGGCGACCTGGAGGAGCTGCTTGTATTGCTGGGGAGCCTGGGGAAGGGCGTAGAATTTGCCCGGATTCAGGCGCGAGGGCACGAGGAAGTCGCGCGCGCCTTCCGGCGTGCTCTTAGAGAGGATCGGGGTCTCGATCTCGAGGTAGCCCTGCTCGTCGAGGAAGTCGCGGGCGGACTTGGAGACCCGGTGGCGGAGGCGGAGGTTCCGCGCCATACGGGGGCGGCGGAGGTCGAGGTAGCGGTGCTTGAGGCGGAGATCCTCGTTCGAGAGTTCCTTGTCGAGCTGGAAGGGGAGAACCTCGGCCTTGTTGATGACCTTCAGCTCGCTCGCCACGAGTTCGATCTCACCGGTCGCGATGTTCGCGTTCACCGTCGACTGGCCCTCGATCTCGGGACGTTCGGTGACGACACCCGTGACCTGAATGACATCCTCGGCGCGCAGGCTGTGGCTCATTTTCGCGGCCTCGGCGTTCTCCTCGGTGCGGAAGACGACCTGCGTCACCCCCTCGCGGTCGCGCACATCGATGAAGATGACCCCGTGGTGGTCGCGGTTCGTGTTGACCCAACCGGCGAGGGTCGCGGTCTGGCCGATGTGCTCCTTGCGGAGTTCGTTGCAGTGGTGCGTCTTATACATGGATTCGGTTCCGGAAATGGGGGGATTGACAAAAGGGCCCGTATCCTAGCCACAAAACGCAGGAATTCAACGGGCGCGTGAAGTTTCCCTCCTGGCCTCCGCCTTCCCTCCTCCATAATGACGTCGCCAACCGACCGGCTCCGCCCCGCCGCCAGAGCCACTGGATCCTCCCCGCAAAGCGGAATCGGAACTTCGGCGCTTCGAAAGAATCACGCTGACGCTGCTTTGCCGTCCCAAGCCCGCATTTAGTCCGGCCCATTCGGGTTAGGAGCCTGTCCCCTTCTACGCATTGTGAATTTGCTCCAAGCCCATTGAGCGGCCCGTTTTCCCGAGCATCCGTCGGTTGGCGAGGCCGACTCTCTGGAAAGGGAATTTGCCGGGCTCATCGCCCTCTCCCAATTCCACACGGAACCGCGCCGCCTCCGCCACAACGCCGGCTTCAAGAAAAACGAGCGGGGAGATAAGGGAAAGAAGGATGCCGACAACAGCGAGAGGATAGGCTGCCGCGTGCGAGAGTGACGGCGTCGGCCGGGGATCCTTCGGAAAGCATTGCCTCCTGGGCGGTGCCCAAAGAAGGCGCGGTGTTGGTAGCTCCGGAAAACAGGCCCGCAACCGCCGGCTCGGGCATCCCGAGCTCCCAACCGCCCAGAGCTGCCACCAGCGTACCGCAAAGCACGAGGGCGCAGGCGTATCGTTTCAAGATCCGTCCCTGCCGCCGCAGCGCCGAGAAAACCCGTGGCCGATTTGCATTCCAAGCGCGAAGACGCAAAGAACCCGCCCGAACTCCTTCACGACATGGGCGACTTCGTCGTTGGGCCGAATTCTCAATTTGGCCGCCGCGAGCCCGGCGAACAAGATTCCCATCCCGCCTATTCTGATGCCGGCGATCGACAGGTTCGCCGAGGGCGATGCCGGTGAGAATCACCATACGGGGCACCAGCAAATTGTGAGCAACCGGCTCATCGGATTCGAGATGCTGGAGGAATTCCCTAGCCGGGATTCCGCATGAAAGATGTCAGCTCCCGAGCCTGCTGTCGGGCTTAGAAGCGGAATTCGCATAACCCGTTTCATTACTGATCGACGCCGAAGTCTTGTGGGGGCGCACCGCGAAAGGCCAGCACCCGGCTGGCACTGGACGACGGTATCATCCGAGCCGAGGGTCGCGGCGATTTCGAAGTGCCTTTGCGGGATGATCGCTCGATCCATAGGGAACGCAGGCCGCCTCGAGGAGATTTGGCTTCCCACGCCGCCTACGGCTCGAGGAGCACCGCCCGGTAGAACACTCTCGGTTCCGCAGCGTCGCAGGGCACCTCGCAGTCGATGGGCAGGCCATTGCCGATGAAGCTGTCGAACCTCAGTCCGGAGCCGGGAGGAAGCGTGCAGGGTTCATCGCCCCAGACGATCATGTCGAGGCTACGCTGGAGTTTGACCCGCCGGGCCGACGGCGACACCACGCGAATCCTCAGGGCATGGTTTTCGGGGGCCGCGAAAGCGACATCCACGATGGCCAGCGGCGACGGTGCGGTGGAGACGATCTGGAGGAGCGTGGAGAGGACGATGCGTCCGCTGTCGGCCACGAAGGAAATAGGAAACGCCGTGCCCGGCATCAAGGCCGAACTGGCTGGAACGGTGACTTCCACGCGCAGCAGCTTCGTGCCGCGCGCTTCGATACTAATTGGAATCGAAACGAGGGACATTGGCTCCGTGCCGGGAGCCCCCACGCCGACAGGATCGAGGATGTCCGTGAAGACGCGAAGATCCTGGTTCAACGGCTGATTCGAGGGGTTCAACACCGTCCATTCCAAAATCGTGGTGCCGCCGGCGACCACGGGGTGCGGCTGCTGGTGACAATCCTCGACGGTGGGATCGCCGGCACTCGGCGCGTGGACCCTTCCTTCGCAACAGAGTTTGGGATTCGTGTTCGGCGCCGGGCCCTCCACTTGCGCGCAGAGCACAAAGCCCGCGCAATCGCCCGGCACGAAGCCCTCGCAGGCGACCTCGAAGGTCACCGCCTGACAGGTGTTCGGAGGGACCGTGACCGTCTGGGTGGC
Organism: Verrucomicrobiales bacterium; assembly: GCA_024641425.1. Taxonomy (GTDB): domain Bacteria; phylum Verrucomicrobiota; class Verrucomicrobiia; order Verrucomicrobiales; family DEV007; genus JAHEDC01. Next base: position 4,868 of record JAHEDC010000103.1, read on the forward strand.
GGGAATAAAGCTGGCCGCTGTCAGGGTCTTCGTGCACCCGGCGGCGGAAACACCGGCGGGCGTCACGACGTAGGTTTTCGTCAGCGAGCCGTTGTTGCAGAGAACCATGGTGATCTTCGCGAAGGTTCCGGGCGTTCCGTCGCTGCGGGGACAGCAGGGCTCGATGGCGGTGATGTCGCAGGTGTCCGGTCGGATACCGCCGCAATCCGGCAGGGTAATGCAACACGGTATCGAGCAACAATTCTCCAGCGTTCCATCGTGCACGGAAATGTCGAAACACAGGCGGTCGCCGGACTTCCCAAGAACCTGGGTCACGATGGTTCTCGTCCCACCGGGCAACACCGGAGGCGAGAGGGCGAAAGCCGACGGGGAGAACGAGGAAGGCGGAAGGAGGGCGAGATGCAGCCAGGGGAAATTCGACACGTTCCGCAATGTCATCGTGAGCGTGAAAACGGGCCCGACAGGTGTTTCGGCGCACGTGATTTGCTTGACTAGCACGGTGATGCAGTCGCATACCGGCAGATCGACGCAGATCTTGTCCGAACAGCAGAGTTCCCCGTGGGCGTCGAGCATGGTGATCCGGAAGCAGACCTTCTGCCCGGCCTGAACCTCCGGCAGTTCGACGGTGACCATCGTCATCTGGCTCGGTCCGAGGGGCCCTCCCGGAATCACCCAGGGCCCCGCCGGGGCGCCCGGAACCTGCGGAACGGTCGTCACCGCACCGGTGCCGAGTTCGGAGGGAAGGCAGGCGTTGAACCACAGATAGTGACCGGTGTAGGTGCTCTTGTTGGTGAGCTTGAACGTGTAGGTAAAGGGCTTTCCGGGATCGGGGCAGCGCACCGGCTCGCCCACGATTTCGAAGCACGAACATTTGTCGAAGACATCGGCGTCGCCGATCAGCGATTTGTCGTAATTCACAGTGTCTCCGTCCAGATCGATAATCTGGGAATTGAGCTGGGGAGGGGAATCTCCAAGGTTGCCCCCCGGCTTGATGCGCTGGAGTCCGTAGGCTTTCAATGTCGTGTGGAGGGCATCTCCGCTGACCCAGAGGGAACCATCGCAGGCCGGGGCAACCCCACCCGCGCTGTTGTCGATCGGCCGCCCCAGCGAGTTGTCCACGCCCACCTGCCATTTGTAAGGCGGCGGACTAGCGGGGATCGTCGCCCAACTCGTGCTGGCGCCCGTGTATTCCAGCACCCGAGTGGCGTGGGTGCCAGCGATGAATCCGTAGAGCGCCGTGTGGTAGCGCTCCGCGAGAAACATCGAACCCGAATCGGAGAACTCGATGTCCGACACCGGCGCGTTCGCCCTCGGCGCGGTGCCCTCGTTCAGGGTTCCATTGACCCACGGGCCCACCAGGGGAGGCACGATGAATTCACGCAGCGCCGTGGCGGGCATGAAATTGCCCGCGCCATCCAGCGCGAGCGACCAAACCTCGGTCTGGTGGAAGATGGCTCCACTCGTATTCACACCCGAGAACACCGAATAGTAGAGCCGCCCGCCATGCACGCCGATCCCCCATGGACGCCGCTCCGGTTGCGTGAAGACGAGCGCCGGATTGTCCGCAATGGCGGTAAGGCCCACGTTCGGCAGCGCCTGGGTGCCGTGGTCAAAGGGCGTGGCATCAAGTGTGCAGGTCGCTACATTAAGCCGGTAAATGCGGCCATCGCCCATGTTCGTCACGTAAAGCCACTCGTTCGTTCCGACGCGGTGGTAGCAGAGGTTTCCCAGACCCGCTCCGATACCGGCCTGGCCGGCGGGAGAACCCGCGTTGGGAATCTGGGGAAACGCCTTGATCGCTCCGCTGGTCCCGTCGAGCCGATAGACCGTTCCGGGCCCATTGCCAATGGGCCAGGTGGCATTGCCGTAGGCCGTCGTCGCGGCGACGTAGAGGTTGGGCGACGGCGCGTCATCGAGAGCGATGCCGAAGATTTCCCCGAGATTCCGACCCACCCATTCGCGGCTCGGACTCGGCGTGCCGCTCTGGATGGCGGTCTCGTTGTGGCTGAATTGCCAATTGTAGGACACGGTGCCCACCCCGGTGCCGGCGCTGGCAAGTTCGGCAGCGCTTCCGTTGAAGAGAGCCAGCACCGGCCCATTCGGATCCGTCGGCGGATTGTAGGCCCAGTTGCTATTCGAATAGCAGGTGACGGCAACCGTCCCTTTCTGCAGCGGCAGGAGATTCACGAGGGCGGCCGGTGCGGGGGCCAGGATTGCGAGGGACGCGGAAGCGAATAGGAGCGAGCGTTTCATGGGTTTGGTGGGGTTGGGCGGGCGTTGATGGAACCGCTAATGGAAAACAGCCGGAATACGGCGTGAAGGGTCGGGAAATCGGGGGCGCACGGCATCCGCTTGCAATGACCCGAGGGACGCGGTGGGCGGAAGCGTGACGGAGGGAGCACGCAAAGAGGGCGGTTGGAGTCCCTTTCGGCTACGATTTCGCAACATCGGGTCTCCTCTTTGGAGTTGCTCATCGAGCTCCGACGTCGCGCCTCCATAGAGGTGAGGGGATTTGAATCGCACGGGGCGTCAAGTTCCGCGAAGGCAGGAAACCGAGGGGGCGTCAGCGTTTTCACTGGGGAGGGAATTCACATTCCTTCGCTACTTATAAGCTAGTTTTAGAAAACTAATCCAAAAAATCTTTAGCATGCTGTAAAATAATTCTACCATTCCACCCCGGCCTTCCGCCGTGTCCCGACCAGATGCAGGAACAAGGTCACGAGCACGAGGATCATCGCTCCCAGCGCGCAGGCAGCCAGCGCGTATTCCCGCCGGGTGAGGCGCTCGAAGGACTGACGTTGTCGACCCGGGTCAGGGCGACGATGGTGTCGGTGCGGAGGTGTTTCTCGTTGCCGTCGAAGTACTCGCCATGCGGCGCAGAGAGATCTGGCGCATGGTCGAAACGTCCTGCCTCAAGTGTCGGCCATAGTTATAAGGGTGGCTCCCAGAACTGTTCGGCATGCTTTCCGCTGCCTGAGATTTACGGCGGAATGTGACGAACCTGTCACTTGTACGGTTGGATTCCGTCTGATTTGGTGCGCATGTGAGTCGCGCCAAGGAAACCATCGACGAGAAGAAGCTCTCCAGCTGGAAGCTGCTGGATGACTTCCGGCGGCGGCTCGCCAAGGTTCGCGGCACGATGCCGCCGCCGCCCGACAGACGGCCCGGAGGACCCGAACGCCTGCTGCTCGAGGAGGACTATTTCAGCCTCATGCTTTTCGGGCTCTTCAATCCGGTCGTCGACAGCATGCGCGGGCTTTGCGCGGCGAGCCGCCTCCAGCGGGTGCGTGAGGAGGTCAGCGGCGGGAAAGTGAGCCTCGGCAGCTTCTCGGAGGCGCAGGGAGTCTTCGATCCCGAACTTCTCAGGCAGGTGTTCCTCGATCTGTCCGGAGAGATCCACGCCGCATGGGGCGACGCGCGGCTGGCCCACCTCGCCGACAGGCTCAGGCTCGTGGACGGCACGCTCCTGCCCGCCCTGCCGCGGATGCACTGGGCGCTCTGGCTCAACGACGAGAACCGCGCCGCCAAGCTGCACCTGAAGTTCTCGGTGCTGCGGCAGGCTCCCTGCGACGCCCTCGTCACCGCCGGCAACTCCTGCGAGCGCAAGGCCCTGCGCGCATTCGTCAAAAAGGGAGAGACCATCGTCGGCGACCGCTACTACGGGCTTGAGTACGGGTTCCTCAACGAGTTGCGCGGACAGGGCGTCTCGATGGTTTTCCGCATCCGCAACAGGCCGCGCATGGAAACCGTGGAGGAACTTCCCCTGACGGAAGCGGACCGGGCGGCGGGCGTCACCTGGCAGGGAAAGGTGGAACTCGGCGACAAATGGCAGGGAGAACCCATCCGCGTGGTCAGGGTGGAGGTGGAGGGCAAGGAGTTGCTGCTGGCCACCGATCTGGAGATCGAGGCGGAACTCATCGCGCTGATCTACCGCTACCGCTGGCAAATCGAACTGTTCTTCAAGTGGATGAAGAGCATCCTGGGGTGCCGCCACCTGATGGCGGAATCGCCGGAGGGTGTGGCCATCCAGATCTACGGCGCGCTCATCGCGGCGCTGATGCTCCAGCTGCTCACCGGCAGGCGCCCCGGCAAGCGGGCGATGGAACTTATCCGCTTCCACCTGATGGGCCATGCGGACCTCGGCGAGGTCATGGCCTTGCTGGGTCTGGAAAAAAACACCAGGTAGGAAGACCAGGGGACCCGCGCCCGACGCGCCTCCCGAGGCTTGCCGTCCCAGCCGACCTTCCTCATCCTCGGGATCTGGGGCGAGCACCCGCTCCTCTGCCCCTGCTGTAGGGGAACCATGAAGGTCGCCGGCACCCTCGACCGCGGCAGCGAAATTGAATACCCGGCGAATGGGACTCTCGTGACTTTCCACGAGGGAACATGCATACTACGGAATCCGAAGGGACTTCCGGATGGAATGCCCGCTCTGGGGCATTCAATTCTACCTCCGCCTCCATGGACTCTGGGAACCGGAGTAACGCAGAGACAGACTGTCGCCAGGCAGCCCGAAGGGTGGAGCGGCGGCGACATCAACGGATCATCGCCCTCCCGCCGCCCCCGCGTCCGCCCTTCGACTTCGACACCATGGAGCCGCTCGACGTTTCCTCGCACTGGGGCTGGAGCGACGCCATGGAACTCCCACCCGCCGAGTGATAGGCCGGCGACGAACCAGCCTGGGAGGCCCCCGAACTCGATTTCGGAGATGGCACGGTGCTCGTCCTCGATACCGGAGACCCGTTTCCTCCGGAGGAATGGCCCGGATTTCACAAATTTCCCGGATGCCGGGAGTCCAGGCCCGATTCGGAATCCCATCTATCTTGACGACAACGGCAATTCCACCCAAAATGAACGGAAATGAACGCTTCATTTCCTTCCTCCCCCGTAATTCCCTCCATCCCCGGCCCGCCGGGCGGCGGGGGACCCGTTGCGCCGCAAAAGCAATTTCCTAGCAGTGACGGAGCCTGATCTTGAGGTGGTGCGGGCAAGGAAAGTTGTTCGCTTTCCCTGTCGCCAAGCCGCCGTGTGCCATGCGCTCCATCTGGCCATTGCCGCCGTCCTAGGGTTGGCATTCGCAGCCCCACCAGCGCTCGCGGCGGAGACATTGACCGTTAACCTCAATTCACCCCGACAGACGATCTATGGCTTCGGAGCCGGGATGAAGCGCCAAACCAGCGAATTGCAAGACATGGTCGAACCGCAGCGGACGGAGGTGCTGAAACTGATGTTCGCCGATGTTGATACGCGCATTCTCCGAACCTATCTCCGCCACAATCACGAGCCCACGAATGACAACGCCAACTCTGCCCTGCTCAACCCCGCTGCGTTGAACTTCGCCGCCTACGCGGATGATGTCTGGCTTCTCCAACAGGCGGCGGCGATCGGGGGGGCGCAACTCGATACTTTTTATGCAAGCTGCAACACAGCGCCAGTGTGGATGAAAGACAACGCGAACATCATCGGCGGCACACTCCTTTCCTCCAATCACACCGAGTTCGCGGAGTTTATCTGGGCCTATTTGCGTTGGATGAAGCTGACGAACGGAATCGATATATCCGCATTGAGTATCTTCAATGAACCGGACTACATCACCACGCACGACTCCATGAATCCCACGGCTACCCAGGCCGCTAACATCATGGCTGTTGTGGGGACTTATCTCACCAACGCCATCGCCGCAGAGCCGCTCGTGACCCGGCCGCTCCTCGTTGCACCGGATTGCTTCAACCCTAGCGGAACGATCAATTACCTCAATACGATGCTAAACAATCCCGCATGCGCAGCGGCGCTCGACGTGGTGGGAGGACATTATTACGGCGGCACGGCGGCAAACTGGACAACCCTCAATAATCTGTCCGAAACGCGCATGATGTGGATGACCGAATACGCCGTCCTCAGCGGAGCCAGCGACGACATCGCCGACGGCATCGAACTTGCAACCAAAATGCACGACGTAATGGCCGGCGGCGGCGAGGCCTATGTCGCGTTTCAGTGGATCGACGAGACCACCGACCCCACAAGGGGCAACGGTCTCATTCGCATCCAGTCCAACAGCTATGTAGTGCCGAAGCGGTATCACGTCTTCAAGCAATTCGTTAATAGTACGCCGCGCGGGTCGCGGCGCGTCGCGACGACAAGCACCACCTCCGGTTTGTTAGTGACGGCCTACCTCTGGCCCGACGGCAACACCTACAGCATCCAGGTCATTAACCCGAATGGAACCACCTTCAACGACGTGACTGTCAACTGCGGCACCCTCAGCGGCACTGTGACCCGCCAGCGCACCAGTTCCACTCTAAATGCGGCCAAACTTCCCGTCTCACTCACGGCGACGAGCAATTCCTTTACCGACGACATTTTCCCAAACACCTTCAACACCTTCATCGGCACGAAGAACGTGCCACCAACGATCAGCAGCATTGGCAACCGAACGGTCAACGAGGGGACGAGCACCGGTGCCATTGCCTTCACCGTCGGAGATTTTGAAACGTCCGCCGCCTCACTCACCGTCAGCCGCATGTCGTCCAACACCACGCTGGTACCTAATGCAAACATCATCTTAGGAGGCACCGGCGCGAACCGCACCGTCACCGTCACCCCTGCCGCGAACAAACTCGGCAGTGCCACCATCACCCTAATCGTGAATGACGGCACGCTCACGGCCAGCAAGACCTTCGTTTTGACGGTGACCGGCAGCGCGGTGGCGACATGGCGCTTCGCCAACTTCGGCACCACGGCCAACACAGGCAGCGCGGCCGATACTGCCAACCCGGATCTCGATGCTTGGACCAACGCCCAAGAATACGTCTTCGGAACCGACCCCTCCTCCCCGGACATCGGCCCCATTCTCTTGCATGCTGCCGTTGGCGGCAACTTCACCCTCACCTTCTCCGCCAATCAGGCATCCGGCTCCGGCTACAGCGGCCTCACGCGGTTCTACGATGTCGAAACCACCACCAACCTCCAATCATGGACCGGCGTCTCGGGCTATACAAATATCGTCGGCGCAAATCAATCCGTCACCGTCATTCAACCCCTCACCGGCGGCCCGCAATTCTACCGCCTCAAGGTGCGCGTACAGTGACGGCACGCCTTCACCGAGCTACTGAACCAACAATATCAACCGTAAACGAAAAATTATGCAAAGGGTGTCACCCCTTATAATACAACCTCATTCCGCGCCATCTGATCGGCCGCCACGCCCGGGAGACCTACGTTGACGCCAGGGCACGCACGTTCGGCGTCGTCAGCCACCTGGTGGCGATGCTCTTCGCGCAGCTCTCACATGCCAGCAAGACTTGCGACGCCGCCTTCGTCGAGAGGCTCTTCTGGTCCATGCTCGGCCCTCTCCAGCATGCCTGCCCCTCCTTCGCCGCGGGCAGGAAAGGCAACGGGCTGCCGCGTCGGTTTATGCTAGGGGCTGCACCTCTTGTAGGAAAAATGTTGCCAGCCGCGTTTTCGAGCGCCATCGCGCCCGAATCAATCCTCCAACCGAATTTCGAACCTGCTTCCATGAGAAAGCCACGATCTTTCCAGTTGGGTGAGCCGGGCTCGGCGCGTTTCTACCATGTCGTGTCCCGCGTCGCGGGGCGGGAGATATCGTTCGGGGATGCGGAACCGAACGGAGTGGGATAGACTGCCCAGGCCAGCCGAAGAGGCGAACAGGAGGGTTCGATCAACGGGAGGCGTCCATGGAGATGCTGTCCAAGCATTTGGCTTTCGGTGGATTGACGGCAGTCGCCTGGTGTTTCATGGGGGATCATGTTATCCCGCTTCTTCGGCGCGGGCTCTGCGGTCACGCTTCGCACGTTTGGTGATCGTTCGCGCGGTTAAGCAGTCCAGCTGTTGCTGAAGGTGCCGGATCAGGAGTCGGCGCTGGCGGGCTGGACGGAGGAGGATCTGATCGGGCGGCTGGAATTTGTCCGCGACGATCTGGCAACGCGGATGCCGTTGGCGGAGGCGGCGATGTTCCGAAAGAACGGGCACGCGGAGGGGCTGGCGAAGATCGCGGCGGTGCCGGGTGCGCTCCTTCACCGCCGGGGTCGTCCTGGGCTCGGGCGGCTCCGTGAACCGCTTCTTCGAAGCCAAGTGGGAGTTCGTCGGAAGCCAGCGCGAGTGTGGCGCGCGGAAATTGCGTGGGGCGGAGTGGGGCGAACTCCGGACCCTTCGCGATCTGCGGGTCGATGCCATCACGTAAGATCGCGCGCTCCGGGATGGCGCATACACCCGGCCGCTCCCCTGAGCCGCCGGTTTTGGCCGGTGCGGGGAGATTCTCGCTGGACGCCGTGCCCGAGTACGGCGGGCCGGCTCTTTGAAAAGAAATCATAGATCTTTCCTCCTGGGGGAGGGCTCCACGGAGGCTGTGGTGCGGCCTCCCGAAATTGTATTCCTCGAAGCACACGCCGCGTGCCCTCCCGTGCCCTTGCTGAATTGATGGCAAGAGATGCCGTAGCGATGGTTCCAAAGCGATCGATGCTCCGTTGAGCGCAGACATTTCAATGGTAAGGTTTTCGGATGCGCCGCCTTCTCGAAAACATCAGCCGTCTGCCCCTTGTTGGGTTCCTCCGGGAGCGATGGAAGGGTGAGCGTTCCGGTGTTCGTCTCCTGCTGCTGCTGATCATGGCGGCCTCGGCCTGCTGGCTGGTCTTTGGCATGAAGCCCTGGATCAACGGGGTGAAAGCAGCGGAGGCGGCAGGGAAGGACATGCGGGCGACGATGCCCTTCGTGGTCGACGGGAGTTATTACGCGGCGGGGTTCAACTTCGTGGTGGCGGGGTTGCTGCTTGCGGGGGTTCGCTGGCTGGCCCGTCCGTGCGGGGACGTTCCGGGGGGGCAGGGGGAGAAGCGGGGCTTGGGTCGTGCGGGATGGATCGCGCTGTGGGCCAGCGTGGTGTTGGCGGCGGGCGTTTTCGCCCGTTATGCGGCTCCGCGGCTGACCTACAGTCTTTGGGTGGACGAGGAGACGACCGCGAGGCAGTTGATATTCGGCAATTACGCGCGGGTCGACGCGCGGGGGAAGGGGAACCTTTTCGGCGAGCGGGTGGTGGTGAAGCCGGTGTCCTGGAGTGAAACCGTGTGGTTCTTCCGCACGCCGAACAACCATCCGTTCTTCAGCATGACGGCGCGGGCCAGCCACACCCTGGTTTCGAAGATCTCGCCCCCAGCGCCCCTGCATTTTCGGGAGTGGCCGCTCCGACTGCCCGCCTTTCTCGCCGCGCTGGGCACTCTGGGCGTCCTGGCCGTTTTTCTCGTCCGCCTTGGCTTCCCGTCGGCGGCGATGATCGTGCCACTGCTGGTGGCGCTGCATCCTTGGTTTGTCCGCTTCGGTTCGGACGCGCGGGGCTACAGCCTGGCCTTCCTGTTCGAGGCCTTTTGCGCGCTGATGCTGTGGCGGGCGCTGCAGAACGGGCGATGGCGCTACTGGTCGGCGTTGGCGGTGTTCCAGTGCCTTCTCGTCTGGTCGCACCCGAGCGGGGTCTACTTCCTGGTCGCCCTCAACCTGTGGGGCTTCCTAGCTCCGTGGGTCTGGAAGCCGGCCCTGCCGAGGGACGAGGCATTGGCGCGCAACGGGCGGCTTTTCCTCGCGAGTTCGGTGAGCGCGATGCTCTTCATCCAGATCTTCCTCCCGAACGTGCTGGGCTACAATTACCGGCTGCAGGAAATCGGGGAGGAAGTGATCGACGCGCAGATGGCGCGGATGGGGTGGGAGAAGATCCGGAACATGCTGACTTGGTTCGCGGGAGGGAGCGCGTGGTCGGGTTTCGACGATCCGGAGCACCCGTTTTCCTTCACGCTTCCGGGGCGCTTCGGGGGAGTGACGCCGGGCCTGATGCTCTTTCTTGTCGCGGTGGCGGTCGTTTTTGGGTTCGGGGTGGGGCACTTCTGGAGGCGAGGCGGCGCGGTGCGCTGGTTCGTGCTCGTGCTGCTCCTTCCGGCTCCGGCCATGTAT
>JAHEDC010000104.1 GCA_024641425.1 Verrucomicrobiales bacterium
ACGATGGTCATGGTCGAGATGCCGAAGCCCCGCCCGGCCTTCGTGCTTGATCGAGGCCAATATGACAAACCGACCGATCCCGTTACCGCGCGCACGCCGGGGAGTCTTCCTCCGATGCCCGAAGGCGCGCCCGCGAACCGTCTTGGGCTCGCGCTCTGGATGACCTCGTCCGAAAACCCGCTCTTCTCCCGGATCGCGGTAAACCGCTTCTGGAAAATGCTTTTTGGAAGCGGCATCGTTGCCACTTTGAACGACTTCGGCTCCCAGGGTGCCGCGCCCACGCATCCGGACCTGCTCGACTGGCTGGCGGTCGAGTTCCGTGAAAACGGCTGGGATACCAAAGGCCTGCTCCGCGAACTTGTTCTCAGCGCGACCTACCGGCAATCGAGCGCAGCCACTCCGGAATTGCTCGCCGCCGACCGCGAGAACCATTGGCTGGCGCGGGCGTCCCGGCGACGCCTTTCCGCCGAGATGATCCGGGACGGGGCGCTCGCGGTGAGTGGCCTGCTCGTCGAGAGAGTGGGCGGGCCGAGTGTCTATCCCTACCAGCCGACGGGTCTTTGGGAAGTCCTGACCATCCGGCCGGGCTTCCAGATGACCTACGCGCCGAGCAAGGGCGATGATCTTTACCGCCGTGGCCTCTACACGTTCTGGAAGCGTGCCTCGCCGCCGCCATCGCTCCAGACCTTCGATGCGCCCGACCGCGAGTTTTGCGTCGTCGGTCGCCAGAACACGACGACTCCACTCCAGGCGCTTGTCCTCCTCAATGACCCGACCTACGTCGAGGCCGCGCGGCATCTCGCTACCCGGATGCTTCGTGAGGGAGGGGCCACGCCCGAGGAACGGCTTTCCTTCGCCTTCGAACTCGCCACCTCGCGCCCGCCTTCGGATGCGGAGCGTGCGGTGTTGAATCGCGTTTTTCACCAGCAGGCGGAGCGTTTCAAGGTCGAGGTGGAAGCCGCCGAAGAACTCCTTTCCGTCGGAGATTCGCCCCGCGATTCCGTCCTGAATCCCGCCGAGCTGGCGTCCTACACGATGGTGGCGAGCGCCATCCTCAACCTCGACGAAACCATCACCCGCGAATAAGCCATGCATCCCGTCGACGAACACCGTCTCATTCTCACCCGCCGTCAATTGCTCGGCAAATCCGCGGTCAGCATCGGCGGCATTGCCTTGGCCTCTCTCCTGCGACCCGATATCCTGTCCGGGGCGAATAACTTCGCGACCGCCCCGGAATCGGGAATTCTTGGGGGCACCCACTTTCCGGCGAAGGCCAAGCGGGTCATCTATCTGTTCCAATCGGGCGGCCCCTCGCAGATGGATCTTTTCGACCATAAGCCGATGCTGGAAAAACTACGCGGGCAGGACTTGCCCGCGTCGATCCGGCAGGGCCAGCGACTGACGGGAATGACGTCCGGGCAGAAGACCTTTCCTGTCGCGCCCTCGATCTTCGAGTTCAAGCAGCACGGCCAGAGTGGCGCGTGGGTGAGCGAGCTCATGCCGCATACCGCCGGGGTCGTCGATGACCTCTGTTTCATCAAATCGCTCCAGACCAACGCGATCAACCATGATCCCGGCATCACTTTCCTCCAGACCGGCGCCGAACAGCCCGGGCGTCCGAGCATGGGCTCCTGGGCCAGTTACGGACTCGGGAGTGCGAACGCGAATCTCCCCTCCTTCGTGGTTCTTGTCTCGAATGGAAACTACGCCGCCGCCCAGCCGATATACGCCCGTCTCTGGGGCAGCGGCTTTCTTCCCACGAAATATCAGGGCGTGAAATTCCGCTCCGCCGGCGATCCCGTGCTGTATCTCTCCAATACCGATGGGGTGGACTCGAATTCCCGCCGCCAGATGCTCGATGGCATCGCGGATCTGAACCGGATGCGACTCGATGCCACCGGTGATCCGGAGATCGCGACCCGCATCGCGCAGTATGAAATGTCCTTCCGCATGCAGTCCTCGGTGCCCGATCTCATGGACGTTTCCTCAGAGCCGCAGCACGTTCTCGACATGTACGGGCCCGAGGTCAGAAAACCGGGCAGCTTCGCGTCGAACTGCCTCATGGCCCGCCGCCTCGCCGAGCGCGATGTGCGCTTCATCCAGCTCTATCACACCGGCTGGGACCAGCACAGCAACCTGCCGAAGGATATCATCGGTCGCTGTCAGGAGACGGATCAAGGGTGTGCCGCGCTCATCAAGGATCTCAAGATGCGCGGCCTCCTTGAGGACACTCTTGTCATCTGGGGCGGTGAATTCGGGCGCACCGTTTACAGCCAGGGCGCGCTCACCGCCGACAACTACGGGCGCGACCACCACCCGCGTTGCTTCACGATGTGGATGGCCGGTGGCGGGGTGAAGCCCGGAATCTCCCACGGAGAGACCGATGACTACTGCTACAATGTGGCCAAGGATCCCGTCCACGTCCACGACCTGCAGGCGACGATCCTGCATTTGCTGGGGATCGACCACGAACGCCTCACCTACAAGACCCAGGGTCGGCGTTTCCGGCTGACCGACGTGCACGGGCACGTGGTGAAGCCGCTCCTGGTGTAGCCACTCCTCCTCAGGCCGCGCCCTGCCGCTGCTTGTTTTTCGAGTAGCGCATCTGAAGGAGTTCGACGGCGAGGGCGAAACCCATGGGGAGGTAGATGAAGGCCTTCTCGACCTCCTTGTGCATGCCTTCCATAAAGATGGTGACACCGATGGTGACGAGGAACGAGAGGGCGAGGATCTTCAGGGCCGGGTTGCGGAGGATGAAGTCGCCGATGGGCTTGGCGAAGGCGAGGATGATGACGAAACTGAGGATGACGGCGGTGATGATGACCCACAGGTGCGGCGTCATCCCGACGGCGGTGATGACGCTGTCGATGGAGAAGACAATGTCCAGGGCGACGATCTGGCCGACGATGCCCCAGTAACTCTGGCGTTTGGCTTCGAGGTGATGCGCGTCCCTGATCTCGACCGTGTGGTGGATCTCGGTCGCCGCCTTGTAGAGCAGGAAAAGCCCGCCCGCCACGAGGATGAGGTCTTTCCAAGATAGCCAGGCGAACCATTGCGCGGCGGCCGCCCCTTTCAGCGCGGGAAAGACCTCGCTCAAGGGTTCGTCAAGACCGAGGAGCCAGGTCACGCCAAAGAGCATTCCGATGCGCACGAGGAGCGCAAGGGCGAGCCCGATGATCCGTGCCTTGCCCCGTTCGGCTTCCGGAAGGCGGTTGCTGAGAATGGAGATGACGAGCACGTTGTCGACTCCGAGCACCAACTCCAGGCCGATGAGGAGGAGCAGGGTCGGGAGGGCGTCGGCGAGTGAGGAGGCGGCGTCAGCGAGCAAGAACATGGAGGAAGGATGCATCGATCAGGCAGGGATGGCAAGGCTGCCGCGGTAAATTGAAAGACAAGGCTGCGGTCAGGCGTAACTGTCACTCATGCACATGCACGCATCGGAACGGTCTGACGGATTGCCGACGGTGAGGGCGGCACTGGCTTTCAAGGCCAAGGCCGCGCTTCTCCGGTTGCGTCGCTGGGTCTTCGACGGGCCGGTGGCGCGGCACCCTCGGGAAGACATCGCGAAGGAGGACACGACCGTGATTCTCGGTCAATCGCTCTCCCCTCTCTGGGCGAACGCGCATCCGGCGGAGATGGATCTCACGGCGGGCAAGGTGCAGAATCTCCGCGTGGCCTGCCGCGCGCTCCACGGGACACGGGTGCCGGCGGAGGCGGTGTGCAGTTTCTGGAAACAGGTTGGACGGGCGACGGCGCGGAGGGGTTTCGTCCGGGGGCGTGAATTGCGCGAGGGCTGCCTCGTGCCGGCCATCGGGGGCGGACTCTGCCAGCTCTCGAACGCGCTCTACGACGCCGCGCTGAACGCGGGCCTCGAGATCGTCGAGCGCCATGCCCACACGAGGGTCGTCGCCGGATCGCTCGCGGAGAAGGGCCGCGACGCGACGGTCTTCTGGAACTATGTCGATCTCCGTCTCCGGGCTTCGCAGGCGTTTGTCATCGAGGCCTTTCTGACCAAGGACGAGCTGGTGGTGCGGCTGCGAGGGGAGAGGGATCCCGTGCGGGTTCACGCCGAAAATCCCGAGCCGCAGGCCTTGCTCGTCGACCGCGTCCACAACTGCCTTACCTGCGGCGAGACGGGTTGCTTCCGCAACGATCCGCACACCCCAGCGGAGGTCCGCTTCGGGAAGACGGCTTTCCTCGTCGATGCCTACTGGCCGGAGTTCGGCGAGTATATGAGCGGCCGTCGTCATTCCAGCGATGTCCTCTTCCTCCCGCTCGATGGTCGGCGCTTTGGTAAGGCGAACTACGCCTGGCCGATCGAGGGCTTCGAAAAAGTCGGTGAAGCAAGGCTCGCCACCTTCGCGCGCAGCATCGCCCTGCGGCGGTTGCCAAAGCAAGGCCGTGTCCTGCAGGCGGCTCTTTTGCGGCAGGATGAACGGCTGGCCCGGAGCTTCGCCGCGCGGCTTCCGTTCACGGTGAAGCATGTCGTGGTCTCGCAGAATCTCCTGCCCTTTCTGTGGCGGGACGGCGTCCTCGGCGGGCGCACCTTCGATGTCCTCATGACCCGGCTCCCCGTCGCCGCACTGCAACGGACGCTCGATCGAGCACGGAACCGTCACCCGGCGAGTCCGACGCTGGGGGATTTCCGTGCTCCGGATTGGTTGGAAAGGGCGGAGACGGAGGCCTTGCGGCGCGCGGAGAAGATCATCACGCCGCACGCGGAGATTGCGGCGCCTTTCCAAGCCAGGGCGGAACTTCTCGAGTGGGATCTTCCTGTCGGCGGGAATACCCTCCACGCACCAGAGGATCCGCCGATCCTCTTTTTCCCTGCCTCACCGCTCGCCCGAGCGGGCTGGAACGAATTCCGCGAGGCTTTGCGCGCGTTTCCCAAAGTCCGGGTAATGGTGCTCGGCAAGGCGCTGGAGCACGAAAGCGCACTGTCTGGCGTGGCGACGGTTCCGTTTTCAGCCGATTGGCCGCAACGGTGCGCGGCCGCGATCCTCCCGGCCTACGTCGCCCATCAGCCAAGGCCGCTCCTGCGCGCGCTTGCTTATGGAGTGCCCGTCATCGCCTCGCGCGCCTGTGGCCTGGGAGGCCTCGCGGGGGTGACGACACTCCACGACATCACAGCGGATTCGATCCGACATTGCCTTGCGGAAGCATTTTGCATACACGCCGGTGGAGAGCGTCGTGTTTTGTGATTCCTAATCCCCGCACTCTGAAATTTGCCATGAAATCACCCCTCTTGATCCTTGCCTGCCTGTTCACGGCACACTTTCTCAGCGCGGAGGGGCCACCGGTTGATGTGAAATCGCGGTCGATGACGGTTCCGCATCAAAAGCTGGTCGTCTCCGCCTCGCAACGCGAGGAGATCGAAGCCCTCGGCACGCTCACCTTGGATGCTGCCCAGTGGGAAAGGTTGCGCCAATTCTACCCGGACATGCCGAAACGAATCGAGTCGGTGCTGCCCGTGACCTACAACGACTGCACGTGTGATGTTGGCGTGTATGCGGTTCAGCTTGATCCGAATACGGTGGCCATCGCCCACGAGCAATTCTCGGAAGAGGGAAATCTCGACACGGTGCTCGCGGAAGGAAAGGAACTGCTCCTGCGTGTCGACCGCCGCGGCCAATTCTATTTCAAGGGTTCGCTGGTTCCGTTCCAGCGGTTGCTCGATGCGGTGCGGGCCTCGAAGGCGCGGCCGGCGGGGGCCGGCGATGAAGCGTGGATGTCGGTGGATTTTCCGCTCGACGTTCTCCGGACGACGAAGGAGGTCGCGTCGCGGGTGAAACTTCTCGCGGAGGCGGGAGCGGGCGCGGGGTGGACGGTGTATCTGAATGATTCCGTCCGGGAAGGTTGAGGAGCGGGGGGAGAAAAGGAAACGGCGTAGCGGGACCGGGACGGTTCCGCTACGCCGTTGCGATTTGGATTTCGAGGCGCTCCTAGCGGTTCACGTGGGCCTCGACCTCAACCGAGGCGATGCCGGCGAGGGCCTTGGAGACCGGACAGTCCTTCTTGGCGTCGACGATTTGCTCCTGGAAGGTAACGACATCAATGTTCGGCACATCGGCATCCACCGTGAGCTTCACGGCGGTGATGGTCGTCCCTTCAAGGGTGACGTCGGCGGTGGTGCTGATCTTCGTCGCGGGGAAGCCGGCCTTCTCGAGGATGGCGCTGAGGTACATCGAGAAGCAGCCCGCGTGGGCGGCACCGATGAGTTCCTCGGGGTTGGTTTCCTTGCCGTCCTCGAAGCGGGAGGCGAAAGTGAAGGGGATGTCGGCGGGGCCGGAGCCCAGGCTCATCGTTCCGTTCCCTCCCTTGAGGGTTCCGTTCCACACTGCGGATGCTTTGCTATTGGCCATGGTCTTTGATTCAGGTTTTGGGTTCAAAGGGGTTTCGATTACCCCTTACCCTAGCCAAGGCGCAGGCGGTCTGTAAAACGGAAAATCACACGTTGAAGCGGAACTCGATGACGTCGCCGTCCTTGACCTCGTAGGCCTTGCCTTCGATGCGGACCTTGCCGGCCTCGCGGGCTTTGCCCATGGAGCCGAAGTGGGCGAGGTCGGTGTAGGCGACGATTTCGGCCGCGATGAAGCCGCGCTCGAAGTCGCTGTGGATGACGCCGGCCGCGCCGGGGGCCTTGGTGCCTGCGGTGAAGGTCCAGGCGCGGGTTTCCTTCTCGCCGGTGGTGAGGTAGGTGCGGAGGCCGAGAAGGTGGTAGACCGAGCGGATGAGGAGGCCGCAGCCGCTTTCGGCGACGCCGATGCTGGCGAGGTATTCGGTCGATTCCTCGGGGCTGAGGTCCATGAGTTCGCACTCGATGGCGGCGGAAATGACGACGGCTTCGGCTCCGTGATGCGTGGCGGCGTAGTCGGTCACGGCCTTCACGTAAGGGTTCGATCCCGGATCGGCACTGGCGGCGGCGAGTTCGTCCTCGGAGACGTTGCAGGCGAAAATGGTCGGCTTCGCGCTGAGGAGGCAGAACTCGCGGAGAATGACGTGCTCTTCCTTGCTCAGTTCAAGGGTGAGGGCGGGCTTTCCGGAGTCGAGGTGGGGGACGAGCTTGTCGATGAGGGCGACCTCGGCGGCCGCTTCCTTGTCGCCGCCCTTCGCTTTCTTCTCTCGGCTGGAGCGCCGTTTTTCAAGGGTGGCGAGGTCGGCGAGAATGAGTTCGGAATTGATGACCTCAATGTCGCGGATGGGATCCACGCTCCCGAGTTCGTGCACGATGTCATCGTTGTCGAAACAACGCACGACCTGGACGATGGCATCGACCTGCCGGATATTGGCGAGGAACTTGTTGCCGAGACCCGCGCCCTCGCTCGCGCCTTTGACCAGGCCGGCGATGTCGACGAACTCGATCGCGGTGGGAATGATCTTCTTCGTGTTCGAGATCTTCGCGAGCACGTCGAGCCGCTCGTCCGGCACGGTCACGACGCCCTGGTTGGGCTCGATGGTGCAGAAGGGATAGTTCGCCGCCTCCGCCTTGCGGGTGCGGGTGACGGCGTTGAAGAGGGTGGATTTGCCCACGTTGGGGAGTCCGACGATGCCTGCCTGTAACATAGGGGGCCGATTGTAGACGGGGATTCGGGATTTGTCGAATCCGGGCCTCGGGGAAAATGCGGCGATGGTCTATTTGAGCCGGATCGCTTCATCGATGCGTTCGCGCAGGACGCCGAGGAGCTTCCGGTCCGTGATCTTCCGGCCCTGGGGATCGACGACAAAGAGGGTGTCGATGGCGGCGCCGCAGCTTGTCCCGATGCGCGCGTTGGTCACTTCGAGATCGAGGTCGCTGATCGCGCTGAGGATGCTGTAGAGCAGGCCGATGCGGTCGAGGGCCTGGATCTCGACCACCGTATATTCCGGGCTGGCATCGGGATTGATGTAGACGCGTTGCGGGAAATCGCCGCCGAGATCGGTGGCGAGCTCGCCGACGCGGGCCTTGGCGATACGGTCGGCAAGGTCGACCTCGTCGCCTTTCAGGACGGAGGCGAGGATCTTCTCGACGCGGGCAAGGACGGCGGGCATGGTGACGGGCTCGAAATTCGCGGTGCAGACGCGAAAGATGTCGAGGACGATCCCGTCGCCGCGGACGAAGAAATCGGCCCCCACGATGTTCAGTTTCTGCGAGGCGAGGACGCCGGCGATGTGGGCGAGAAACCGGGGGCGGTCATTGGCGACGAGGGTGAAACGACTGCATCCCTGATCGGGAAGGTGCTTCCATTTCAGCACGGGCGTGGGAAGGGCCTCGGCTTCAGCTTGCTTCTCGCGACGCTGGCGGAACTCACTGCAGAGCCTGATATGGGTCGCGATCATCTGGGTTTGCCGGAAACGGAAATAGCGTTCGGGCATCTTTGTCAGATGAAGATCGATTTCCGCGGCATGCGCTCCCGCAAGCTTCGCGCGAAGCTCCTTCCCGAGTTCCTCCGGAGAGAAATCGCCTTTCTTCGTGAAGGCTTCCCGGTCTTCGAAATACTCGATGGTGGCGAAGTAGAGCTGGCGCATGAGAGCGGCCTTCCAACCGGTCCACGCCTCCCTGTTGGTGCCATTCGAATCGACATAGGTCAGGAGAAAAAGGGCGTCGAGGTATTCCCGGTTCTTCGCGATGAGGGCGAAATCGGAAATGGTGCGCGGGTCCTCGAGGTTTCGCGTGGTCGCGAAGCGAAAGAAACAGAGATGGTTCTCGACGAGGAAGATGAGCTTCCGCCGCCAGGACGAGGGGAGGCGCATCCGCTTGCTGAATTTTGCGGTAAGGACGGCGCTGGCATCGTCGTGGTGATCGGGATTCGCGGCACGACCGGTATCGTGAAGGAGGATGGCGAGGGTCAGGATGTAGGGATCCTCGAGATCGTGCAGAAGCTTCCGGAAAAGCTGTTTCTCGGGTGCCTCGGTCGTGACGAGCTTGTCGAGTTCGTCGGTAACTCGGAGGGTGTGTTCGTCCGCGGTGTAGCGGTGGAAGAACTCGTGCTGGACGAGATTCGTCAGGGCTCCGAACTCCGGAATATAGCGCCCGAGCACACCGGCCTCATGCATCTGGCGCAG
This sequence comes from Verrucomicrobiales bacterium, assembly GCA_024641425.1. Classification (GTDB taxonomy): domain Bacteria; phylum Verrucomicrobiota; class Verrucomicrobiia; order Verrucomicrobiales; family DEV007; genus JAHEDC01. Next base: position 9,043 of record JAHEDC010000104.1, read on the forward strand.
GGTGCGGGCGATATCTCCGGGACGGGAAAGGATGGCCTCGAAGGTCTCGCGATTGGTCCGGCTGTAACGAAAGTCGCTGTTGATGACATCGTAGTTCGTCTGCACGAGTTGGGACAGCTCGGGACTTACCCGCAGATGCCGCAATTGAAGGTGCTGGAAGAGGCGCATCAGCCGGTGGTGGTTTTCCTTGAAGATATTCTTCGTCTCGGGGAAAAGATAGCCGCCCCGGCTGACGAAGCCGTCGAAATGCTCCTCCTTCTTCTTTCGGCGGGCGAGGAAACTGATGACCTTTGACGCGCTCTCGGTCTCGATTTGCTCGAGCTGGAAGAAATCGACGATCTCGTTCGCGCGCCGGTAAAGGTTGCTCGTATGCAGGTAGTAGTCGCGCATGAAGGCTTCCGACTTGCGGAGCACTCCGCGCTGCGGGTAGCCGAAGTTACGCGCCACGATGCCCTGAAGGCGCAGCGTAAGGATATCGGTCGAGCGTCCCTGCTGGTAATGCAGTTCGTTGCGCACGCGGAGGAGGAAGTCGTAGGCCTTGCGCATCTCCCCATAGGCGCGGGCGGTGATGCATTTCTGGTCGACGAGATCCTTCACCCGCGTGGTGCCGCGTTTCATGAAGGTGATCCAGATGACATTCTGGTAATCCCTCAGGCCGCCGCAGCCCTGCTTCACGTGGGGCTCCTGGAGATAGACAGTGTTGTCGCCTTTCTCGTGGCGGGAGCGGAGATCCTCGATGCGCCGCGCGAGGAACTCCTTCTCCTTGCCGGTGGCGCACTGCTTCACGAAGCGCTCGCGAAGATCCGTGTGCAGGGCCTCGTCCCCGCAGACGTAACGCGATTCGATGAGGGCGGTCTTCGTCTGGTGGTCCTCGTTGGCCTGCCGGATCGTCTCCTTGACTGTGCGCACGGCGTGGCCGACCTGGAACCCGCAGTCGTAGAGCATGTAGAGGATATTCTCGATCATCTTCGCCTCGGTCGGCGAGATGGTGCGGCGGGACTCGGACTGGATGAAATGGATGTCGACGTCGCTGCAGGGATTCAGCCGTCCGCGTCCGTAGCCGCCGGTGGCCACGATGGCGAGCGGGTGTTTGCCTTCGCCGATGGAGGCCTCCTCCATCGCGTCCTCGTAAAGATTCTTCAGGATGACATCGAGCAGGTCGGCCCGGCGTCCGGCCACGCGGAGTCCGCTCGCGCCGGACTTGTGCAGGAGGCGGATGCGGTGTTCCTCGGTCTTGAGGAAGCGCTTGTAGAGCGCGAGCCGTTCCTTGCGGGAAAGGCCGCGTTTTTTCGAGGCGGTGAGACGACTGCGGGCGTGGGTGCCGAGATCCTGGATCTCGTTGAGGGCGGGGGGCATTATTAAAACGGGGCGTTGAGAGAAACCACGAAGAAACGTGACTTCACACGAAGATGGGAAAGGGAGGACTGCGGACGCGGAAGGAGGGGGGATTGTGGCCCAGATCCACTCTCTAGGAAACCCAGGTGAAAGTCCTCGCCGCCGGTTTGCCATCGCCGCTGGTTGAGACCGCGGACTCGTTTGCCGCAAGGTGGGTGAGGCAATGGAAGACAGTCTCGGGATCGGTGGTGAGGTCGCGGGCGATGGTTTCGGCGTCCAGGGCTTCTCCGGGATTCGCCTTCAGGTGCTTCCGGACATTCGCGAGGACTTCGAGGAAGGAACCAGCCGCTTTCTTCCCGGCTTCGACCCCGGGCTGGTGGTAGGCGTTGATGTTGACGAACGAGGCGTAGAACGAAACCGCGCGCTCGAACAGGCCGATGAGGGCCCCGAGGTTGTAGGCATCGACCTCCGGAATACTGATCGTCATCGACTCGCGGCCATTGCCGCTCAGGGCCTCGCGGGTGCCGCGCAGGAAGCCTTGGAGAAAGTCGCCGCTCGTCGCGCCGTTCTCGACATCGAGGGAGGCCCCTTCGCGGGCCTTCCGCACCTCAATGAAGACGGCGAAGAAGTTGTTCACCCCGTCGCGGAGTTGCTGGACATAGGCGTGTTGGTCGGTCGAGCCCTTGTTCCCGTAGACGGCGATGCCCTGGTTCACGGTGTTGCCGTCAAGATCCTTCTCCTTGCCAAGGGACTCCATGACGAGTTGCTGCAAGTATTTGCTGAAAAGGACGAGGCGATCCTTGTAGGGCAGGACGACCATATCCTTCGCACCTTTCCCGCCGCCGGCGGAATACCACATGAGGGCAAGGAGCATGGCGGCATTCGAGCGCGCCTCCCCGCCGCGCGTATGGGCGTCCATGGCGGCGGCGCCGGCGAGGAAGGCGGTGATATCCACCCCCTGCAAGGCGGCGGGGACGAGCCCGACGACGCTCATGATCGAGGTGCGGCCGCCGACCCAGTCGGACATCGGGAAGCGCCCGAGCCAGCCCTGCCCGTCGGCGTGTTTGTCGAGCTTGCTGCCGGGGCCGGTGACGGCGACCGCGTGGCCTGCGAAGTCGAGTCCCGCCTTCTTATAGGCGGCTTCGGCTTCGAGCATCCCGTTGCGCGTTTCCGCCGTGCCACCGGATTTGGAAATGACGACCGCGAGGGTGGTGGCGAGTTGGCTTTCGAGCGCGGCGAGGACCTGATCCATGCCGTCGGGATCGGTGTTGTCGAAGAAATGGATGCCCATTTTTCCGGCGGGATTCCCGAGGGCCTCGGCTACGAATTGCGGGCCGAGCGCGCTGCCGCCGATGCCGATGAGGAGGACGCGCTCGAATTTCTCCCCGTTCGGCGCGGTGATTTCGCCGTTGTGGATCCCGTTCGCGAAGGCCTTGACCTCCGCGATATCGCGCCGGATCTGGTCGCGGAGTTCCGGGGTCGGCGCGCGGTCGGCGTCGCGGAGCCAATAGTGGCCTACCTGCCGTTGCTCGTCGGGATTCGCGATTCCGCCCTCCTCCAGATAAGCCATGTCCGCCAGCGCCCGCTCCTGCAGGGGAAGGGTGGTCTCGAAGAAATCATCCGAGAAACGCATGCGGCTGATGTCGAGGGTGAAGGCGGGCTGCCCGCAATCGAGTAGGTTCTCGTGGTAGCGTTGCCAGCTGGTGGTGGGATCTTGGTCGTTCATGCATCGCTAGAATAGCGGCGAGGTCGGGGAGGCGGCAACTGATTTTGCGTTCCGAATCCGGAACCATGAGCGGGATTCATGCGCGGCATTTGTCGAATGATGCGCGGTGGCTGTGCTTCGCGACTCTCTTGGTACCAATACCGCTGGACATCCGCGCCAAGCCGGGAAAAACTCTGTCGACCAACCACCAACAACCGAACCACTTAGCCGCACCATGCATCGAACACTCACGACCAGAACCCTCGGGGCCGCCTTCCTGCCCCTGCTCGTCACCTCCGGAGTCGCCCTTGCCGGGACGCCCGATCCTGTCGGGAAAATGCCCGTCGTCGAGGAAGCGCCCGATCCTTTCTTCAAGCTCACGGGAGATTTTCGTCTCCGCTACGAGCACGTCGATGAGGATGGTTTGAAAGACGCGGATGCGGGAACATTTCGCTCGAGGATCGGACTGCTGACCAGGGAGTTCTACGGATTTCAGGTTTTCGGCGAATACGAGGGCACGCTCACCGTTGACCGCAACAGCTATCGCGGTGCCAGTGCCCATGGACCGACCGACCGGGCGGTCATCGCCGATCCCGAATCGCAGGAGTGGAACCAAGGCTGGATCTCCTACACGAATTGGGACACGAAGATCAAGGTCGGGCGTCAGGAGATCAACGTCGACAACCAACGGTTCATCGGAACGGTCGCATGGCGTCAGAACGAGCAGACCTTCGACGCGGTGACGATCTCAAACCAGTCGATCAAGGACCTTACGTTGAGCTACGGCTATATCAACCGGGTCAACCGGATCTTCGGGTCCGAGGTCGAGGCCGCGGCACAGGATGACTTCACGGGAAATTCCCATTATCTGAACGCGAAGTACGCCGGAATCGCCAATATGACACTGGGTGCGTACTCCTACTTTCTCGATCTTCACAACGGGGCCGGGGATGGGAACAGCAATAACACCTACGGCGCTTACATCGACGGGGTGATGCCGCTCGACGACGCGTGGAAATTGACTTATTACGGCGAATACGCCTACCAGACGGATGCCTTTGACAGCCCGAAGGATTACGGCGCGAATTACTACCATCTCGTCGGTGGCGCAGCCTATAAGGACGCGAAGTTCGGCGTCGGTTACGAGTCGCTTGGCAGCGACAACGCGACGGGCTTCCAGACACCGCTCGCCACCTTGCATAAGTTCAACGGCTTTGCTGACAAATTCCTTACCACGCCCGCCGATGGCCTGGCGGATCTCTATCTCTATGCTGGAACGAAGCTGCCCTACGGCATTGCCTTCTCGAACAGCTTCCATTGGTTCGGAGAGGACGGGGGTAGCCTTGAATACGGCAGCGAATACGACATCGTCCTGAGCAAGGCGCTCAACGAGAATCTCAGCGTCCTCGGCAAGGCCGCGTTCTACTTCGCCGATGACTACGCGACCGACACGAACAAATTCACCGTCGAGATGGACTACAAGTTCTAACACATCGAAGACGATTGCCCGGCCCCGGTTCCGCTGGCATCTGCGGGTCCGGGGCCTTTTCCGTTACGGCATTCCTTCCGACGGGAGTTGGCCTTGCGGAGGGAGCGGTTTGGAGGGCTCGCTCTGGGAGGAAGGCGTGGAGAAGGGGCGGTTTTATGGCGAGGCCACGGAACGGGCCTGTTGTTCGATGTAGCAGCCGACGGCTTCGGTGCGGGGGACGGCGACGCGTTTTCCGGCAAGGACGGCGGCGAGGGCGTCGCGGAGTTCGGTGTGGTGGGGCGCGGCGCGGCGCTGGCCGACGGCGGGGAAGCGGTCGTCGATGCGCCCGCGGTAGAGGATCTCCCCCTTGGGAGAAAGGACCGCGGCCTCGGGAGTCATGGTGGCGCCGGCTGCCTTCGCGAGGGTGCCCTCGGGGTCGACGAGAACCGGACAGGTATAGCCGTATTCGACGGCATGCGCGCGGGCGGTTTCGGCGGTGATGTCGGTCTCGGTCTCGACGAGGACGAGACGAATGCCCTGGGGAAGGAATTCCGCATCGAGGCGCTGGATCTCGGGCGCGAAGCCGTTGGCGATGGGGCAGGTGGTGGAGGTGAAGACGAGGACGGTCGCTTTGGCTTCTGGGTCGGGCAGGGTGAGGGTCTGGCCTTCGGCGGTGGTGAGTTCCCGGGGTGCGAGACGATCCGCGGAGGGCGCCGGTTCCGTCGGGGGGGCGCGCCTTTCCTCGCGCGCGTCGCGGGTCGCGAACCACACGATGGCGCCGAAGAGCAGCGGAAGGGAAGTCACAATGCCCGCGACCCGCAGGCCCATCTGGCTGGTCTGGCCGGGGCCGGTTCCGGGAGGGGGCGGCGGATCAGGATCGTCGGGCGGGTCGGCGAGGGTCTCGTCAGGGATCATCGCGATCACTCGGCGGCGATCTTCTCGAAGCCGCCGAGTTCGCAGACCTTGTCCTCGATGGCGGCGGCCCAGATCTTGTAGCCCTCGGTGTTCGGGTGGAGGAGGTCGGGCATGACCGTCTTCGGAAGGGTGCCGTCCTCGGCCAGGAAGCTCTTTGAGATGTCGAGATAGTGCACCTTGTCGCCGTCGTCGAACTTCGCGACGAGCGCGTTCACGGCGTCGTTGTTCAGGCGCATCTTGTCGTCGGGCTTCTCGCCGCGGGGGAAGATGCCGAGGAGAAGGGTCTTCGTTTCCGGCGAGCGGTCGGCGATGAGGTCGAGGATCTGCCGGATACCGCCGGCGGTCTCG
>JAHEDC010000105.1 GCA_024641425.1 Verrucomicrobiales bacterium
GGAAGGCTCGAGGGTCAGCTTGCCATCCACGAGGGTGTAAGTTCCCTTGATCGGATAGGGTGGTTCGTCAGGCATACTGACGTCCGAATAGAACCAGTAGAGGAACTCACGGGGGGTCAACGCGATGGCGACCCCCATATATCCGTCCCAAGCCTCTGACATCACCCAAGCCTGATCATGGGATTCGGAATTTGCCGGTTCGGAGGGTTGTGGTTCCTCGGCTTGGGGGGCACCGGAGTCGGTCGTGGCCTCCCGCTGTTTGCAGCCGAGAACGATTACGGAAACAAGTATCCCTAACAAAGCGTGGCGCGTCATTGTTCGGGCATACTTGGTAATTGTGCGACGCATCCGAGAATCAGTTTCTCCTAGCATTCCGGCGGTGGCGAGATGACCCAGGCGCGCGCTATCCGGTAACCGTGGCGGAGACGGTTTCGGACCAGGGGCCGGTCTCGCCTCTGGTATTGACCCATCTTCCGAGGTAGTGGGCGGTCTGGCCGGCTTTGGTGCGGTCGAGTTCGGTGAGGTAGGGAGTGGCGGTGTCGGTGCCGAGGTAGGTGGAGCTCGTGGGATCGGCGGGGGGCGTGGGGCCGAAGGCGCACCAGATCTCGATGCCGCGGACGCCGTCGGGTTTGGCGCGGCTGGTGGGGGTGGCCTCGTCGCGGAAGCGGAGGCGGTGCTCCCAGCGCTGGGAGTTATCGATCTCGGCGCCATGGGCGCTGAGGGTGAGGTTCAACGCTGTGCGATCACGGCTCATCAAGTCGTTGGCGGGCAACGTCCGGGCCTTTGGCGCGACATCGGGGGGTGACAGCAGTTTCTGCATAGTGAATAATTCCTCCTCTTCTGGCTCGAATTGTAGGCGATCGTTCCAGCGAGTCGCGAGGAAATTGTGGGGAGCGCCGAGACTATTTTCCAAGGCGAGTGTGCCGGAACCTCGGGATTTGGTTCGGTAAAGCGTGAGAGTTGAGCGGTGGGGGTTGCCATCGACACGCCTCCACCGTTCTCAGGGCCAAGGGCCCGACCGCAAGCTAGCCCAGGGCAAGCGAGGAACGCGCGCCGCCCTGGGTTCCGGGTGACCAAAGCGGATTAGCCCCATCGGGGCGAAACAAGACGTGTCCTTTGCGCGTGTGTTCTGGTTTTGGGAGGACGGGCGGATTGCAAATCCGCTCCACGGACACGGATTTGGAAGTCCGTGCTACAGCTTTCCGCTTCCCATTTTCCTGCCAAGAATCTTTCTGCCATTCCAATAAGCCTACCAGCTTCGCGCCTTGAGGGGTTCCGTTGAGCATTTCGCGTTTCATGGGGGGCGCCATCGCGTGCAACAGAGCTCGACCGGAGAATTGACCGAGGGGCACTTCCGGATCACGTTCCGTCCGCCACCGCGCTCGAGCCCCACGACCTCGTTTGGAACGAAGCAACCACCGAAGAGCGCAGCCCTGTCGCATGACTCTTCTCGAAGCAACCAAAGCCCTCCATTGGCTCGGCTGGATCGCGCTGCCAGGAGCGCTCGTGACCTATCCTTTCGTTCTTCTGGATCCGAGGATGCCATCGGAAGGGGCCCGGTTGGATCCCTGGACTTCCCTCTTTTTTCACGGGGCCATGCTGGCGGGTGGGATTGGGGGTTACGGGTGCCGCCGACTCGGGATCCGGCTTTACCACGGACCGCGGGGCAGGCAGATCGCGACACGGTGGGATGCCTTGCGTTACCTCGTGGTCAACGCCCTCGCCATCGGCGGCTACGGCTTTATGACGGCGGTTCCCCTCCTGCCGTGTTTCCAGGGAATACGGGACCCGTGGCTGGCCGTGTTTGGCGTGGTGGGCCTTGTCTCCGCCGTTTCCTGCTGCCCCGCCCTTTGGCCACCCGACCGGACCCAAGCGAAAGGTGGTGGCGAGGCAGTGGAATAGCCAGGAGTTGGCCGCCGTTCCGGGCGCTATTTCTTCCCAACGAAGTCGACGACAAGGACCTTGTCGAGCACCGGGCCGAGGAGGGCGCCGAAAGCCTTGTGCTCGGGGTGGGGAAGATATTTCCTGAGGTCGTCGGCGGACTTGAAGGTGACGAGGTAACAATGGGTGAAGCCCTGGTCGTGGGTCTCGGGGCTGACGTTGAGCCCCCATTCGAAATCGACGATGAGTCCGCCGGTCTTTTCCTTGAGGGCGGAGAAGGCTTTCTCCACCTTCTCGACATCGGCCTTGGCGGCGTCGTCCTTGAACTTGAAGAGGACGATGTGGCGGTAGGGCGCGTCTTCGGCTCGGGACGGGGTGGGGGCGAGGATCATGGCGGTGACGAGGGTGAGAAGGGCGAGGAGGGTTTTCATAACGGGTGATTCTACGATGATTAGAGTTCGGGGATGGGATCGGTGGGTTTGATGGGCTGGCCTTCCCAGACGGTCTCGCCGTCGGGGTCGTAGGTGAGGATGCGGTGGGCGCTTCCGGGGACGGGCGGAGCGCTTTTCCCGGGCAGCCATTTCCGGTGCTCGGCGAGGACGGCGGCGTTGGAGGAATCGGTGGCGACGTTATGGAATTCGTTGGGGTCGGCGCGGAGGTCGTAGAGTTCCTCGCTGCCGTCGGCGTAGTGGATGTAGCGCCAGTGCTCGCTGCGGACGCCGTGGTTGCCGCCGTTGTGGGTCGTGATGGCGGGCCATTCGCGAGCGGCCTCGGCGTCGCGGAGTTGGGGGACGAGGGAATGACCCTCGAGGGCTTTGTTTTTCGGAAGGGCGGTGAGGTCGAGCAGGGTCGGATAGAGGTCGAGGAGTTCGGCGGGGCGGGTGCAGCGTTGGCCGCCGGTGACGCCGGGGCCGGCAAAGACGAGGGGAACGCGGGTGCCGTCGTCCCAGAGCGTGTTCTTGCCCGTGATTTCCTTTTCGCCGAGGTGCCAGCCGTGGTCGCCCCAGAGGACGATGATCGTGTTGTCGGCGAGCCCGTTGCGCTCGAGGGCCTCGGTGAGGCGGCCGACCTGGGAATCGACGAAGCTGGTGCAGGCGAGATACGAGCGGACAAGGTTCTTCCACTGGCCGGCTTCCTGGAGGTATTTAAGGCGGGGCTCGGGGAGCTTCCAGTGGAGGTACCAGGAGAAGCGCGGGGTGTCGGCACGGTCGTTCGCGAGGATCTCGGGAAGCTGGAGGGTCTCCTCGGGGTAAAGGTCGAACCACTTCTGCGTGGCGTAGCAGGGGACATGGGGGAGGAAAAAGCCGACGGAGAGGAAGAACGGCTGCGCGTCGTCCCCCTTCGGCATTTTGTCCATTTCGTCGACCGCCCAGGAGGCGACCTTCCAGTCGCCCTTGTCCTCGTCCTTGTGCGGGAAGACACCCCAGTCGACGAGCGGATTCTTGGACGGCGTGTCCTTTACGAGCTTTTCCTTCGGTCGGACGCCGACGCCGGCGGGAGGACCGATAACATCGAATTCCTTGTCCTTTCCGGCGCGCCCGTAGTTGCCGTGGTAGATCTTGCCCGTGGTGAAGGTGCGGTAGCCGTTCTTCGAGAGATACTGCGGAAGGGTGACAACATCGGCGAGCTCCGGTACCTCGCGGAACCAGGGCGAGAGGCCGTAGACTCCGGTGTTGGAGGGGCGCAGGCCGGTCATGAGGCTGGTGCGGGAGGGATTGCAGAGCGGGGCCTGGCAGTGGGCGTTGAGGAAGACGGTGCCCCGCGCGGCGAGGGCGTCGATGTGGGGGGTCTTCGCCTGCGGGTGTCCACCGAGGCAGCCGATCCAGTCATTCTGGTCATCGATGGCGATGAAAAGGATATTCGGCGACTTCGCCTCGGCACGGGGAAGCGTGAGAAAGACGGCGGCAAGAATGGGGAGAAGGCGCATACCTGGGGAGCATGCGCCGGATTGGGCTTGGCAGGCAAGGAAGAAGAAGACGATGATGCGCGCCATGACCGATGTCCTCATCACCACGCCGTATCCCGTCGATTCCACCCGCGGGAATTCGGTCTCGGCCCGCCGGATCGCGGGAATTCTCCGGGAAGGGGGATTTACGGCCGAGGTGCGTCTGCCGGGGGAGATCGGCGGGGTGGACGCGCGCATGCTGCTGGCATTGCACGCGCGGAAGAGCGCGCCCGCCGTGACCGCCTTCCGCGAAGGGATGCCCGGAAGGCCTGTCGTGGTCCTTCTTACCGGGAGCGACCTGCACATCGATCTTCCGCTGGGCGGAGGGCACGCGGGCGAGGTCATGGAAACGATGCGGGACGCGGACCTGCTTGTCATCGCGCAGGAAGGATCGCGCGCGGAGGTTCCGGAGGAATTCCAGGCGAAGCTCCGGATGATCCCGAAGTCGGTCGATATTCCCCTTCCCCCCTCTGCGCCTCCGGACCGCGCCGACGGGCTGCGCGTCGTCATCGCCGCGCACATCCGCCCGCTCAAGGATCCCTTTCGGGCCGCCGACGCCGCGCGCCTCTTGGACGAGGAATCCGGCTATCGCATCCGGATCGACCATTACGGCGATGTGGCGGAGGAGGAGATGCGCACCCGGATCGAGTGGGAGAATTTCAGCAGCCCTCACTACCATTGGCATGGCCCGGTGAGTCGTGATGAGATGGTGGAACAGTTGGCGCACTGTCACGTCCACCTGAACACATCCCTGATGGAAGGAGGAGCGAACAGCGTGGCCGAGGCGATGCAGATCGGCGTTCCGGTAATCGCGACGCGCATTCCCGGTAACATCGGAATGCTCGGCGACGGCTACGCGGGTTATTTCGAACCAAAGGATTCGCTGGGCCTCGCGGAAGTGCTGGAACGTTGCGCCCGCGACAACGTCTATCTTGCCCGCCTCGCGGAGCAGGTACGGGGACGGGCGAAGTTTTTCACCCGCGCGGCGGAAAAAGCGGGTTGGCTGGCAGTCGTGCGGGAAGTTTGCTAGTTTACCGATTTCGGTTTTCAGTCGGGACAAATTCCGACACGTTCTCCATTCGTTATGAAACTACTTTTCTTCAGATCATTGCTCGGCGCCGCCCTCCTGTGCGGCACCGGGATTACCACGACTTCGGCCGACGACTACGACATCGTCGTCTACGGCGGCACCTCCGGCGGTCTGGCGGCCGGTCTCCAGGCGAAGCGCATGGGCAAGTCCGTCGTCGTCATCGAGCCGACCGCGCGCATGGGCGGTCTGACCACCGGCGGTCTCGGGCAGACGGACATCGGGAACAAGGCGGCGATCGGCGGGATCTCGCGCGAGTTCTACCGGAATATCCGGAACTATTACCAGGACGCGGCCCATTGGAGATTCCAGACTCCGGAGGAATACGAGAGCGGCGGGCAGTCGCGGACGAATCCGGACGAGGACACGATGTGGACCTTCGAGCCCTCGGCGGCCCTTGCGGTCTACGAACAAATGGCGGCGGCGGCGGAGTTGACGGTCGTCTTGAACGAGCGCCTCAACCGCGAGACCGGCGTCGAGAAGGAAGGCGCGCGCATCGTCTCCATCACCATGGAATCGGGTAGGAAATTCGCGGGCAAGATCTTCCTCGACGCGACCTACGAAGGCGACCTCATGGCGGCGGCGGGCGTGGAATACATGCTCGGGCGCGAGCCGAACACCGCCTACAACGAGACGCTGAACGGCGTGCAGACCGCACAGGCAAAGAAGCACCAGTTCGAGCCGGGCATCGATCCCCATGTCGTGAAGGGCGATCCGGCGAGCGGACTCCTGCCTTTCCTCGATCCCGACGGCCCCGGCACCGAGGGCGAGGGTGACAAGCGCATCCAAGCCTACTGTTTCCGGATGTGCCTGACCGATCACGACCCGAACCGCCTCCCTTTCGAAAAACCGGAAGGCTACCGGGAGGACTGGTACGAGCTGCTCTTCCGCAATTACGAGGCCGGGGCGAAGTACATTCCCTGGAACCATGGCCTGATGCCGAACCACAAGTCGGATACGAACAACCACGGCGGACAGTCGACGGATTTCATCGGCCAGAACTACGAGTATCCTGAGGCCAGCTACGCCCGCCGGGCGGAGATCGCCGCGCAACACCGGCTTTACCAGAAGGGACTGATGTGGACCCTCGCCAACCATCCGCGCGTGCCGGAAGACGTCCGCGGCACCCTTTCGAAATGGGGGATGTGCAAGGACGAGTTCACCGAGGGCAACGGATGGCAGGAGCAACTTTACGTCCGCGAGGCCCGACGTCTCGCCGGCACGACCGTGATGACGCAGCACCATTGCCAGGGCCGCATGGTCGTGCCGGATCCGGTCGGTCTGGGCGCCTACGGGATGGACTCGCACAACGTCCAACGCTACGTTGACGCGGAAGGCCACGCGCGAAACGAAGGCGACGTCCAGGTCGGCGGCTTCCCTCCTTACGCGGTCGGCTACGGTGCGCTCACTCCGAAACCCGGGCAGTGCGTGAATCTCCTCGTGCCCGTCTGCCTCAGCGCGACGCACATCGCCTTCGGCTCGATCCGGATGGAGCCCGTCTTCATGGTGCTCGGCCAATCGGCCGCCACGGCGGCGAGTATGGCGATCGATGCGGGAATCCCCGTCCAGCAGGTTCCTTATCCCGCCTTGCGCGAACGTCTTCTCGCGGACGATCAGGTCCTGGAGTGGAAAGGGAAAGGCGGCGGACACGGCGGCGGTCTCGGCATCGATCCGAAGACGCTGCCCGGTATCGTCATGGACGACGAGGATGCGGTGCGCGCCGGATTCGCAACCCAAAGCACTTCGTCGGGGAAGTTTCTTGGCAAAGGCTACCGCCACGACGGAAACGCCGACAAGGGCTCGCAGGCCACGGTTTTCCTGCCCTTCATCACGGAGGCCGGACTCTACGAGATCCGGCTCGCCTACACCCCGAACGCGAACCGCGCGACCAATGCCGTGATCAACGTCGGCCATGTCGGAGGCATTACGCCCATCAGGCTCAACCAAACGAGGAAGCCACCGATCGACGATCTCTGGATCTCGCTCGGGAAATACATCTGTAACCCGGGCCAAGGAAAGACATGGGTCGAGATCAAGAACGACGGAACCGACGGCTACGTCATTATCGACGGCGTGCAATTTCTCCCCGCGCAGCCGTAATCCCGTTGCGCCGCCGCATCCCGGGGATTAACGCTTCGACCATCATGGCAGATCAGGAAATCGAGCAGGCCGCTCCCGTCGGCATCATCGGAGGCAGCGGACTCTACGCATTGGAAGGCATCACCGACGTTACCGAACACGTCATCGACACGCCCTTCGGCAAGCCCTCCGACGCGCTTATCGGCGGGCGTCTCGGCGGACGGCAGATTTACTTCCTCCCCCGCCACGCGCGCGGCCACCGCATCCTGCCCCATGAGCTGAACCATCGCGCGAACATCCACGCGCTGCGCTCCCTCGGGGTGCGCTGGATCATCGCGGTCACCGCCGTCGGCAGCCTGCGGGAGGAATACAAGCCGCGCGACATTGTTTTGCCCGATCAGTTCTTCGACCGCACGAGCCGGCGCACCGAGCACACGTTCTTCGGGGAGGGCATCGCGGCGCACATTGCCTTCGCCGAACCGATCAGCGGGAATCTGAGAAGGCTTCTCCATGAGGCCGCGAAGAAAACGCATCCGCAGGGGGTTCACGACAGGGGCACCTACGTGAACATGGACGGCCCCGCCTTTTCCACCCGCGCCGAGTCCGAAACAAACCGGAAACTCGGATTCGATGTCATCGGAATGACCAATCTCGCCGAAGCCAAACTCGCCCGTGAAGCCGGAATCGCGCTCGCGACGGTGGCGATGATCACCGACTATGACTGCTGGAAGATCGAAGAGGAACCGGTAACGGCGGAAACCGTCATCGCGCATCTGATGGCCAACGCCGACGCGGCGAAGAAACTTCTCGCGGCGGTCATCCCGACGATTCCCCCGCACCCCGACTGGCCCGAACACCGCGCCCTCGACAGCGCCCTCGTCACAGCCCGCTCGCTCTGGCCCGAGGCGACGGCAAGGAAGCTCGCGGTGATCCTCGGCGACCGGATCTAAGGAAACGAAAAGGGCGCCCCCTCGTTCGGGAGCGCCCCTTCGGCCCGGCGGTGAAGCCACCGGTCGTGACTGTTTGCTAGTGGCCGTGATGCCTCCCGACACACACCGTCTCGTAGGTCTTCCAGCACTTGACGACATGCCCGTGGCAGTCGATGCGCTCGTGCAGGAAAGTCTTCTTCGCGTACCGTTCGCAACCGCGGGTGAAGTAGCAGGTGTCGATCAGCTTGCAGCGCTCGGTGTAGGAGGGACGCACGGGCTCGGAACGATGCCGCTCGTAGCCCACGCTTCGATAGCCGCGGTCGTAGTTGCCGCCGTTCCAGGAGAAACCGATGTTCCCATTGCTGAATCCGCCGGAAAAGGAACGTCCGCCGGAACCGGTGGCGCAGCCCCGTGGCTCGGCGTTCGCGGCAGCAGGGAGAAGGACGAGGGTCGCTGCCGCAAGGACGACGGCGAAGGTGGATGAAATAGGCTTTTTCATGGTTCTGTTTTCGTTTTGGTTTCTGTTCTGTTCTTGTCGGGAGTGGAAAAAGGGGAATCGGGTGATCCGAGGGGTTTCTGTTCGTCTGTTAGACCACGGTTCGCCCGCCTTTCATTCTCCGTGCAACTTCGACGACACCCCTCCGCATCTTATTCGAAACGTTCGTTTGAATTCCCGCCGCAACCGACTCCGTTTTTCAAATTCGCCATTTTCATTAGGAGGTGCTAATATTGCCCCCCACTCGTCCTTGCCTTCTCAATGAAACGATCTCTTTTACCCGTCACCGGAATCGCTCTTACCGCGATTCTTACCACCAGTTGCTTTTTCTCGGGCAAGCGCTCACGCGATGGCAGCGTCTCCGACAGCGCCGACAAGGCGAACAAAAAGGGAGCCGACCAGGTTGCCTGGAACGCCTTCGGTGATCCGAATTGGAAAGCGGACGTGAATGGTTCCATCGACCGCGCCCGGCAGAAGGCGGGCGGATACAACGGGGGACCGCGTCGCAATCCGGATTTGCGGCTTCCCCCCGTGGATCCCTCGCTGGCAAGGAGCGTGAGTTACTCGCAGGTGAGCGGAGTGCCCGGCCCCTTCCTTGCCATGACCTTCGACGATGGCCCGCATCCCACCCTCACGCCGCGTTTGCTCGATATCCTTAAGGAACGCAACATCAAGGCGACCTTCTTCGTCGTCGCGCCGAATGCGAAGCGCTATCCGCAGATCATCCAACGCATGATCGCGGAGGGGCACGAGGTCGCCAACCATACGGTGAACCACCCTACGAACATGTCCCGGCTCGGCGACGATCGCGTCCGTTCGGAATTCCAAGGTTGCGAGGAAGCCATCATCGCAGCCTGCGGGCGCAAGCCGCTCGTCATGCGCCCGCCCGGCGGTTCCATTAACAGCGCGCAGAAGGTATGGATCAACCAGGAATTCGGCTACAAGACGATTCTCTGGTCCTGCGATCCCGAGGATTGGAAACGTCCGGGCGTCAGCGTCGTCACCCAGCGGATCATCGGGGGAGCGAAGAACGGGGCCATCATTCTCGCCCACGACATCCACGCCCCGACCATCGCCGCCGTTCCCGCCGCCATGGACGGTATCCTCGCCAAAGGCTATCGTTTTATCACCGTCAGCCAGCTCATCTCGATGGAGCAGAGGGTGGCTGCCGCGGCGGCGCCCGCGACGCCGGGCGGCGTGACGAACAGTCCCCTGCTCCCGGTGCCGGAAACGGCACCCGAAAGCGGCCCGGCCATCCGGAAGGTTTTCAGCTCGATTCCCTTCCCGCAGCCCTTGTCCTTCGACATTGTCCCTTCGACGCCCGCCGCCGTCGTGGAACCTCCGACGACTCGTACTCGTCCCGAAATCTTGAATCCCGCGCCCACCGCGAATCCGGGCTGACCGGAGCTCCCTGCCGCCTGCGGAATCTCGGATGGCCCCCGTTTCGGCGAACCAGCGATGATCGCGGAATCGTATTTCGAGCTTCGGGCCCGGCTTGGAGCCACTCTTTTCTCGCTCAGCAAGGTCGCCGAGGAATCCGGTATCCAGCCCGGACGCGCGCTGCTGCTCCGGCAGATGGTGGGAAGCCTCAGGGATCCCTTTCTCTTCGTCGTGGCCGGCGAGGTGAACGCCGGAAAATCGAGCTTTCTCAATGCGCTCTTCGGCGAGGAATTCTGCAAGGCCGATGTCCTTCCGACCACGGAAAGCATCGTTTATTTCAAGCACGCCGCCGAGCCGAGGGATGTCGTGATCGACGACAGCTTCGTCGAGATGTACCGGAATAGTCCGTTCCTCCGCGACTTCCACATCGTGGATACCCCGGGCACGAATTCCGTCGTTGAAGGGCATCAGGAAATCACCGAGCGTTTCATCCCGATGGCGGATCTCGTCATCTTCGTCTTCTCGGTTTCGAACCCCTGGGGTGCCAGCACCTGGGAATTCATCGAACAAATCTACGAAGGCTGGCTCAAGAACGTCGTCTTCGTCCTCCAGCAGAGCGATCTGCGCTCGCCGGAAGAGGTGCAGGCCATCGTCGAGCACATGCGCGTGACCGCGCGAAAACGCCTGCGCCGGGAGTTTCCGGTTTTTCCTGTTTCGGCGAAAAAGGCCTTCGTGGCAAAGACCAGCGTGCACGAGCAGGGAGACCTGCTCGCGCAGAGCGGCTATCCCGATCTGGAGAAATACATCTCCGGCATGGTAGGCGCGACCGGATCCATGCAGCAGAAGTTCCGGAACGCGATCCAGGTCGCGCACGCGATCATGGCGGAAATCGAAGGGCAGCTCCTTGAAACGCGTGCCCTGCTTGAGCAGGACCGCAAGGTTCTCGAGACCCTCGATGTCGAAATCACATCCCACTACCAAACGACCAGCGAGCGCCTCCACCCCCTCAAGGCAACGATCGCCGAGGGCTTCCGCGCCGCCGCTGAAAAAACCGTCGCGGCCATCGAGCGCGGAACAGGGCTCGCGGGCTCGCTCTTTGGCGGAAAGAAGCTCGTCGAGCGGACCGGAGAGGCGCTGGCCGAAGAAACCTCGCGCATCGGTCGCGAAGCCAGCACCCGGATGATGAGGGAAATCGAGCGGGAGCTCCCCGCACTCCGGGAGCGGCTCGACAACATCGTAAAGCGCGGGTTCCGGCTCGCTGCCTCCGACGAAAACGACGCGGGAACGCCGAAATGGCTCTCCGCGCGGGAAGGATTTTCCGACGAATTGGCCGATCAATGCCGCGGCGCACTTATCGATTCCGAGTCCGTGGAACAACTCCAACAGCTCGTGGCTTCCAATCGAAAGGGAACCCGCACGTTCGTCGCGGGCATCATACTCGGGGCCGCCGCAGGAGGAACCGGTGTCGCGCTCCCTCTGCCCGCGCTCGCGATTGCCGGTGGCTCGGTGGCCTTGCTTGCCATGCTCGCGCTCGCACTCTTTCTCCGACGTCGGAGGAAGAAACTCCGTGCGTTCCTGCACGACCGATTCACCCGCGCCGAGGAATCGCTTTCGCGCGCGGCCGAGGCCGGCCTCACCTCCCGAATGGGGAAATACTACAAGGAGTTCCTCTCCATTTTCGAGACCGTGCGAGCCTTCTGCGAAAGGCAGCGGGCCGAATATCAGCCTCTGCTCGACGATATGCACAATCTCGAAACGACCTTCGCGGAAATCGAGAACGACCTCGACAAGGCGGGGTCGGATTAGGCCGGTGCCACACCGGGACATCGGGAGTTGTGACCCAGCGGGAACCCTGCTAGGAATTAGGCCTTTCCCGCACCGATGACCGACTCCGTTCCCCCAGTTCCGAAACCGCCCTCGACGAAGAAGGCGGTCTTCCTCGCCCGCTCGGCAAGCACGCTCGGGCTGTGGGCGCTCGTCTTCGGGGCGCTCCTCGCCGGGCAGTCGTTTCTTTGCGGGTTCCTCGTCGTCGGTCTCGGCACCCTCGCCCTCCACGAGTATCTGCAAATGCTCGGCCAGAAGGGAACCATCGCGCGCTTGACGCACGGCTGGATTCTCCTCGCCGGCTTCGCGTTGCTCCTGCTCGACTACCGGCATTGGGCCGTCGCCGTGCATCCGGGCATTGCACCGATCGAATCCGGCGCGATCCTTCTCGTGCCCGTCGTCGCCCTCCTGCTCTCGCTTATCGGACAAATCGACGGTCACCAGACCCTGGAGCGCGTCGCCTTCCCGGTCTTCGGCTTCTTCTACGTCGCCTGCCTCTTCGCCTTCGTCTCCCGCTTCCACGCCCTCAGCCCCGAGCACTGGCACCGCTTCGTCCTCCTCCTCCTCATCATGACAAAGTTCACCGACATGGGCGCCTACCTCACCGGCTCCCTCATCGGGAAACACAAGATGATCCCCCACGTCAGCCCGGGCAAAACCTGGGAAGGCACGCTCGGGGCTTTCCTCTTCACCTACGGCGGAGGTTGCGTGGTCTATGCCATTTTCAAATCCGAGCTGTCCCCCCTCCTCGGCTGGACTGACATCGCGATCCTCGCCGTGATCCTCGGCGTCGGAGCCGTCATCGGCGATCTCGTCGAATCCGTCATCAAGCGCAGCCTTGGCGCGAAGGATTCCGGCAAAGTCCTCCCCGGCATCGGCGGCGCGCTCGATCTCATCGACAGCATCCTTTTCACCGCCCCGTTGATGTTTCTCTATCTTGTCCTCAAATAGCCCGTGCGCAAAAAAGTCGTCATCCTCGGAAGTACCGGCTCCATCGGCACGAGCGCGCTGAAGGTCGCGCGCGACATCCCGGAGCGGATGGAAGTCATCGGCCTCGCCGCGCACCGCAGCCACGAGGCCCTTACGCAACAAGCCGCCGAAACCGGCGTCCGCCACGTCTGCCTCACAGATCCCGAAGCCGCTTCCCAATTCCGCGCCCCGTCCGGGACCACCCTCCATGAGGACAACGACGGCCTCGTCGAACTCGCCACCCTTCCCGAAGCCGACCTCGTCCTCATCGCCATCGTCGGCGTGCAGGGCCTGCGTCCCGCCCTCGCCGCCATCGAGGCCGGCAAGGACATTGCGGTCGCGAGCAAGGAAATCCTCGTCGCTGCCGGCGAGGCCGTCATGACCGCCGCGAAGCGCAAGGGCGTGCGCATCCTGCCCGTCGACAGCGAGCACAACGCGATCTTCCAATGCCTCGAAGGCCGCGACTCCCGCGAGGTCAGCCGCCTCATCCTCACCGCCTCCGGTGGCCCCTTCCGCACCCTCCCCGCCGCCGAACTCGCGAACGTCACCGTCGAGAAGGCCCTCAAACACCCGACCTGGGAGATGGGCCGCAAGATCACGATCGATTCCGCGACCCTCTTCAACAAGGGACTTGAGATGATCGAGGCCCGCTGGCTTTTCGACGTTGAAATGGAGCGCGTCGAGGTGATCGTGCACCCGCAGAGCATCGTCCACTCGATGGTCGAGTTCATCGACGGCTCGGTGCTCGCGCAACTGAGCACGACCGACATGTGCTTCCCGATCCAATACGCCGTGACCTGGCCCGAGCGTGTGCCGAACACGCTGGCGCCCCTCGACTTCGCCGCCCTCGCCCGGCTCGACTTCGAGGCCCCGCGCGTCGACGATTTCCCCGCCCTCCGCCTCGCCCGCCGTGCCGGCGAACTCGGCGGCACCCTCCCCGCCGTGCTCAACGCCGCCAACGAGATCGCCGTCGAGGCCTTCCTCGGCAAGCGTCTTTCCTTCCCCGCCATCTGGGAGACCGTCGCCGCCGTCATGGCCGCGCACGAGAACATCGCCCATCCCGTGCTCGACGAGATTCTCGCCGCCGACCAGTGGGCGCGCGACACCGCCGCCCTCGTCATCGCCGAGACCCCGCCATGAAAACGAAGGCGCTCCACCTCTGGCGGGCCATTCCCTGCAAGCTCGTCCTCTTCCTCACCGCCGCCTCCCTCGCGCTCGGCGAATTCTATCCCTTCTCGGACTACCCGATGTATTCCCAGTTCAAGGGCGTCGAATACTACCTTTACGTCACCGACGGTAGCGACCGCCCGCTCGCCTGCGAGAACTTCCGCACCAGCGCGCCGAAGCTGAAGAAGCGCTTCAAGGGCAAGCTCAAGAAACGCGCCGCCGCCGAGGACTCCGACGAGGAAGACGTGAGCGCCGAAGGCCTCGCCGTCATCGGCCGCGAGACCCTCGAATCCTACCTCGGCACCGCCGCCCACGACGGCCCGATGGCCGGCGTCCGCGAACTCAAACTCGTCCTCGTCGACATCGGCTACGAGGACGAGGCCATCGCGAAAACCGAGCGCGTCATCGCCCGCCTCCCCTTCCCCCCGCAATGAGTGCCCCGCGCCATCAGTGGTGGGTGCCGCCCGCTATCGGTTACCAGCGCTACGAGGTCGTCTGGATGCGCCTTCTCTTCGCGCTCGTCCTCTGGTTCAATCTTCCGGTCTTCGACAAATTCCCCGGACAACCGGTGCCCAACGGCCTTGCCGAACTCGGCCTCGACTTCACCTGGGCCGGCGATTCCGCCCTCATGGGCACGCTGAAGCTCATCCTTCTCCCCGTCCTCGCCCTCTACGTCTGGGGTCGCCTGAGCTGGCTCACGTTGCCCTACCTGTTCGTCCTCAGCCTCGGCGTCGGCACGCTGAAGAACTCGCAGGGCGCGATCTCCCACGTCTACCAGGTGCTGACCTTCGTCCTCATGGCGCAAGCCGGCTGGGCCCTTTACCTCGGTGTCCGCCGGCTCATCGGAAAGCCGCACCCTTACCACGGCGGCTGGACTTCGCTCGGGATGGAAGTCTTCGTTTCCCAATCCGCCGTCGCCGCCATCTACCTCACCACCGCCGTCACCAAGCTCCTCCGCTCCCAGGGCGCGTGGATCTGGGATCTGCGGAAAATCGGCGTCGATCTGGAGAAAACCTGGAGCCAGGACTACTACAACAACCTCTCCCACGACGC
>JAHEDC010000106.1 GCA_024641425.1 Verrucomicrobiales bacterium
AAGGCGTCGTTCCTTGTCGAGACGGACACGACCGCACCGAAGGATCCCACGGCGGAACTGAACCTCGAGCAAAAGGCCGCACTGCAGGAAGCCCTCGACTCCGGAACCGCGCCACACCGGTCGCGCATCGACGCCATCGACGCCGAGATCGCGACGATGAAGCCGGAATACGAGAAACTCCAGGGCGAGCTCAATCACTGGCAGACGGAATTCGAGCGCGAGGTGAACGGACAGCGCAGCGGGATTGTCGGCCTCGGACCCAGAGCGAAGAGCATCCACGAGGACCAGCTCACTTGGAGGCGCGCGGAGACGAAACGCCTCAGCGACTCCCTTGAGACAATGTCGACCGAGCGCAACCAGCTCCGCGCCGTCGTGGCCGACACCGAGAAGGAAATCACCTCCGGATTCCTCGCCGAACAGGCCGCGAAAACAGAACGCGAGAACGCGGAGCGCGCGCGCATCGCCGGCATCCAGCACAAGATGCAGGAGGAACAGGCGGCCGGCTTTGTCGTCCAGCAGGACGCGATTCGGGCGAGCATCAACGCGCAGGTCGACACCCGCCTGACCGAACTGACCCGCCTCCAGTCCGAACTCGCTTCCGTGGCGGCGGACGAACGGGGCCGCATCGACGCCATCACGGCCGAGCCCCGGCGGGACCTCCTTACCCAGACACTCGCCCTGCACAAGCTCTTCCGCGCCGGCAGCGAGGGCGGCACCTTCGCCCTCGTCGCCTACGGAGTCCTGGCCCTCCTCTTCATGCTCATCGATACGATTCCTCTCGTCGTGAAATTCTTCTCGAAGGCGGGCCCCTACGACACGCTGGTCGATTGCGAGGAAGTCCGTTTCGACAAGGACCGCAAGGCCTTTCTCAAGAACTACGACAAGTATATGGACAACCTCAGCGACGGGCGCCTGCTCTCGGTGACGAAAAACCAGCCGCTCGAGCGCGCGCTGGTCGAGGGCGTCGACCGCTCCCGCGTCGCCAAGGAATTCATGGAATCGCTCATCGAACTCGAGCGGGCTTTCGAGGAACGCATGGAATCCGAGCGCGCCCGCCTCGCCGAGCGCACCCAGTCCGGCCTCGTCGGCCAGGCCTCCCACCACGCCGTCATGCTCGAGGAGATGGCGCAGGCCTTCTATGCCGATCTCCGCACACGGATGGAGGCTTTCTTCCGCCCGGACAGCGGACACCAGCAGTCGAAGCACCTCGCTTGAGGCGCACTTAAGTCCCTATTCATCAAATTATTACGTTGAATTCCCGGGAAACAGGGAGAGGGTTTTTACGTTTTTCCCTTGCGCCTCGCTGGCGATTTCAATAGTTTGGTTTCCCGCCATCGGGAAACGGTTTCCCGGGAATTTGGCGCCCCCCCGATTTGCCCCCATGAAAACCCTGCCCCTCGCCCTCACGTCAATCGCTGCGAGCGCCTTCCTCTCCCACGCCGCTTCCATCGGCGTCAATTTTCTCGACTCGGAGGATACCTCCTTCGGCCCTGCGAGCGCCGGTGCCCCCGGATACGCGCAGGAGAATTGGAACCACATGCTGACGGACTGGTCGGGCAACGTTGAGAACGACCCGCTTTTCACAGCCGGCCTTGTCGATTCCACGGGTGCTTCTGCGGGGAGCGTCCTTCAGAGCTTCGCCGCTGATGGTCAGAATGATCCGGTCCATTATGATGCCGCCAATACCTGGCGCTCCGGCGCGGGAAACGGGGATGCCAACGCCACCCTGATGAACGGTTACCTCGACGATGGCGGCAATGACCAGCCTTATGCCAATGTCAGCCTCGCCCCCGGCGTCTACGGCACTTACACCGTGGTCCTCTACATCAATGGGGACGGCCAGAACGGCGCGGTCGGTCGCTACTGGCTGGAGGAATGGAGCGCCCCCCTCGCCGAAGGCACCGTGATTACCAACCGGATCGGAATCACCTCCAACAGCTACGCCGGAGCCTTCGTCCAGGCTGGCGTCCCCTACGGTCAGACAGCCACGCCGATCAACGTCGATGTCGCCTCCGGCAACTTCATCGTGTTCCAGAACATCACGGTGCGCAATCTCCGCATCCGGAGTTCGGGCAATGGCGATCCGGAGGACTTCGGACGCGGACCCCTGAATGCCTTCCAGATCATCGAGACAACGGCCGACACCGACGGCGACGGTCTCCCGGACGCGTGGGAAACCGCGAACATGCTCGATCCCAACGACAATGGCGAGAACCCCAACAACAACGGCGTTGCCGGGGATCCGGTCAACGGAGCCCTCGGCAATCCCGACAATGATGGCCTAACCAATCTCCAGGAATACCAGCAGGGAACGAATCCCCGCTCGCCGGATACCGATAACGATGGCCTCCGGGACGAGGTGGAGAACAATACCGGCCTGTGGGCCGGTCCCGCCCTACGCGGAACCAGTCCCCTCCGGGCTGACAGCGATGGAGACGGTCTCCGCGACGACGTCGAGGACAACGGGGGCATGTTCGTCTCCGCGGCGCAGACCGGCACCAATCCGAATCTCCCCGACAGCGATGCCGATTCCCTTCCCGATGGCTGGGAGGTAACGAACCTTTTCGACCCCACCGACGACGGAACCGCCCTGGCGGTGAACGGGGCCATGGGTGATCCAGACACTGATTTTTCCCCGAACAGCCAGGAATACGCCCGCGCCACAAATCCCCGCGACAACGACAGCGACGACGACAACCTCCTCGACGGCTACGAGTCGGGCGACGGCATGTTCGTCAGCGCGACCCAGACCGGCACCAATCCGCTGGATGCGGATACGGACGACGACACCCTTGGGGACGCCGTGGAAACGGGAACCGGTATGTACATGAACGCGAGCGACACCGGCACCAATCCGAATCTCGCGGACACGGACGGCGACTCCCTTCGCGACGATTGGGAGATCGCCAACGGACGCAGTCCGTTCGACGGCGTGGGCGTCACGGTCGCCAATGGCGGAATCGGCCTCAACTTCGGGGCGGGGCGCGCGAACGCCAGCATGCTCACAACCGACATGGCGGGCGTCGCCGTGCAGGGAAACTGGAACAATCTCTCCGGAGCCACCGGGGGTCCCCTCGCCCTGCTCGACCACAACGCCGCTTCCAGTGGCACGATGATCTCCTGGAACATGGACGAGGAATGGAGCGTCGCCGGTCCTGGCGCGGACGGCAACGGCATCCTCCTCACCGGCTGGGTCTCCGCCAACGGCGTGGGCGCCAACACCATCGATATCACGGGAATTCCCTACCCGAGCTACGATTTGATCGTTTACTTCAACCATGATCGCGGGACGGAGGATGTCGATTTCAGCGAGGCGAACAACGCTTTCCCGACCGTCCGCCTTCACGAGAGCGATCCGGATGTCGGTCTGCCGAATCCCCTGCGGCAGCAGGTCGCAACCGCGAACGGGGATGCGGCGCAGGTCGGCACCTTCTATCTGATCCCGGGCGTGACCGCGCCCGATCTGCATCTCGTCCTCAATGCGGCGGGCCCCGAGGGCTCGGTCGACCGGGGAGCCATCACCGGCATTCAAATCGTCGCCAATGCCCGGGCAGGGGCCTTCGAGATCACCCGCATCGAGCGGGTGCCCGATGGGGCCGGCGCTTTCAACGTGACGATCATCTGGAATTCCGAACCCGGGAAAAGCTACGGCATCGACGCCGGCGAGACCCTCGCCGACTTCAACGAGATCACCGACAAAGGATCCGACGGCTTTTCGTCCCGTTACACGGAGACGGGAATTCCCGCCTCGAGCCTCCTCCGTTTCTACAGGATCCGGGAATTGTGATGCCTTGTCGTATCGAAATCGTCCGTTTTTTGGGAATTCGCTTGCCAGCCACCCTGAAAATCGATTATTCCGCTTACTCGAAATCCGTATTATTGCCTCCCTCCCTCCTCTCCTATGAAAGTCTTCTTCCACACCTTTGCGGCAACCGTCGCTTCCACCGGTCTCGCCGCCGCCGCCTCCATTGGCATTAACTTCCTCGATGGGAACGACGTCACTTTCGGCGCGGCCACCGCAGGCGCGCCCGGATACGCTCAGGCCAACTGGAACCATATGCAGACCGACTGGTCTGGAAACGTCGAGAACGATCCCATTTTCACCGCGGGCCTCGTGGACTCGAATGGAACCTTGGTCGGCAGCACCCTGCAGGCGTTTCCTGCTGACGGCCAGAATGACCCGGTGCACTACGACGCCGCGAACACCTGGCGTTCCGGCGCCGGCAATGGGAACGCGAACGCCACCCTGATGAATGGCTATCTCGACGATGGAAACGATAACCAGCCCTTTGTGAATCTTAGCCTGAACAACGCCCTTTACACCAAGTACACCGTCGTCGTTTACATCAACGGCGACGTTCAGAACGATCTCGTCGGACGCTATTGGCTTGAATCGTGGACGGATCCGCTGGCGGAGGGAACCGTCATCACCGATCAGGTCGGGATCTCATCCAACGGATACGCGGGCACATTTGTCCAGGCGGGGAGTAGTTTTTCCCAGACGGCCAGCCCGATGAACGTGGACGTGGCATCCGGAAATTACCTGGTGTTCGAAAACGTGACCGCCCGCAACCTGCGAATCCGTAGTTCCGGCAATGGCGATCCGGAGGATTTCGGGCGGGGACCGCTCAATGCGTTTCAGATCATCGACACCTCCGTTCCGGAACCCTCCGGAGTTCTGCTTCTCGGACTCGCCGGCATGGCCTTCGCGCTCCGGAGAAGGAAGTGATTCGCGAAACGACGAACCGCTCCATCCGATCATGAACGCGATCCCCACGAGCCTGGTGGTCGCTCTTCTTTCGCCGCTGGCCGCGATCGGTGGCGCCCCGCTCTTCGACCGTCTCCCCGCGGAGCAATGCGGGATCGAATTCCGCAACGAATTCGAGGAGAACGGAGCACGGTCCTTCCTTTACCAATCGGGATTCGCCTGCGGTTCGATTGCGATCGGCGATGCCGATGGCGATACCCTGCCGGATTTGTTCTTCACCGGTGGCGCCGGTAAGAACGCGCTTTACCTCAACAAGGGCGGGCTGCGGTTCGAACTGGCGCCCGCGTCCGCCGTGCTCGAGGGCGGCACGAAATGGGGGAGCGGAAGCGCGCTCGTCGATGTCGACAACGACGGCGACCTTGATCTCCACCTCTGCAACTACGCGGAAGCCAACCAACTCTTCCTCAATGACGGCAAGGGTAATTTCACCGAAAAAACGGTCGAGTCCGGGGTTGGGATCGTAAGCCCGAGCCTCAATGCGGTTTTCGCGGATTTCGACCGGGATGGCGATCTCGACCTCTTTCTGCTCAACAATGTCCTCTACCTGCCCAAAGGGCGTCCGGAGAAACCTCCCTACCGCATGGAAAACGGCCGCCCGGTCGTCACCCCGGAATACGCGCCCTATCTCATGCTCCTCGACGACGGAAACGGTCAATTCTCCATCGACGATTACGGCCATCCCGATCGCCTCCTGTTGAACGAGGGCGTGCAGGCGAATGGCGTCCCGCGATTTCGCGACGTCACGGTGGAATCGGGCATCCGGGGCGTCGGACACGGACTGTCGGCGACCCTGGGCGACTTCGACGAAGACGGCTGGATCGATGTTTATGTCGCGAACGACTACCTCGTTCCGGATCGCCTCTGGAGGAACCAGGGACCGAACGCCGAGGGGATTCCGCAATTCACCGACACGATTTCCGCCCTCATGCCGCAGATCTCGTGGTCTTCGATGGGGGCCGATGCCGGCGATCTCGACAATGACGGCCACCTCGATCTCATGGTCGCGGATATGGCGGCGACGACCCATTTCAAGGCCAAGGTCAATATGGGCGACATGCAGGGAAGAATGCGAACCGTCCTGGAGACCGGTTGGCCGCGGCAGGCCATGCGGAACCATCTCTTCTGGGGCACGGGCGTCGACCGCTACCAGGAAAGCGCATGGTTTTCCGGCCTCGCGGGGACGGATTGGTCCTGGGCGGTCAAGTTCGCCGACTTCGATCTGGATGGATTTCAGGATATCTTCCTCACCAATGGCCATTCCCGCAATTTCACCGACGCCGACATTCCCTTCTCCGTCGCCTCCCTGATCGGGCGGACCCAGTTCGAGGTCTATCGGAATGCCGACCGCCTTCGCGAGCCGAATCTCGCCTTCCAAAACAGGGGCGACCGCCGCTTCAAGGCCGCACCCGATTGGGGAATCGACCACGTCGGCATGAGCTTCGCCGCGGCCACCGGTGACTTGGACGGCGATGGCGATCCGGATCTCGTGGTCGCCAATCTGGACGAGGAGATTCATCTCTACCGGAACAACGCCACCGGGACAGGAAGGTTCTCCGTTCGCCTCGAGGGAACGAATGGCCATCGCTCGGGCATCGGCGCCAGAATCATCCTGACCGATTCCACGGGCATCCGCCGCACCCGTTGGATGACTCCCCAGACCGGCTTCCAGTCCCAGAACGCCTCCGACCTGCTCTTCGGTCTCGGTGAGGCCCGAGCGGTTTCGCTTGAGATCACCTGGCCATCCGGTCTCCGGCAAACATTGGCGATCGGCAAGGGGGAGACGGTCGCCATCGTGAGGGAAGCCGGAACCGCTCCGCCGGAAAAGGTATTGCCGCGGCCGCGATTCACGGCGGCGATGGCTCCGGCTTTCACCCACAGCGAACGCGCCTTCAACGACTTCGCCCGCCAACCCCTGCTCCCCGGAAGACTCTCCCGGTTCGGACCCTGTCTCGCGGCCGGCGATGCCGATGGGGATGGCGATACCGACTTTTTCGTCGGCGGCGCGGCGGGCCAGGCGGGAGCCCTCTTCCTCCGCGATGAGAAGGCCGGTTTCGTGGAAAGCCCCCAGCCGATTCTCGGGGAATTCGCCAAACAGACCGAGAGCGTCGCCGCCGTCTGGTTCGACGCCGACGGGGACGATGATCTCGATCTCTATGTTGTGTCGGGCAGCGTGGAGGAGGAGCCCGGCCATCTGTTCTATCGGGACCGGCTTTATCTCAACGACGCTTCCGGAATACACGGGGGAGTCCGCCTGACCGACGCGCCGGAGGGCTCGCTCCCCGATCTGCGCGACAGCGGCGGGTGCGTGGCCGCCGCCGATTTCGATGCCGATGGCGATCTCGACCTGTTCGTCGGTTCGCGCTCGCTTGTCGGACGTTATCCCCTCAGCCCGGATAGCCGGCTCCTGCGCAACGACGGCAAGGGGCGCTTCACCGAAATCACCGATGAAACAGCTCCCGGCCTGCGGCAGTGCGGCATGGTTACCGGCGCCGTGTGGGCCGATATCGATGCTGATGGCGACCCGGACCTCTGCGTTTCCGTCGAATGGGGAGCGATCCGGATATTCGCCAATGACGGCGGCAAACTCACGGACAAGACCGAAGCCTTGGGTTTCGCCGAGCACTCCGGCTGGTGGAATTGTCTCCTCGCCGCCGACATTGATGGCGACGGGGATCTCGATCTGCTCGCCGGCAATGTCGGATGGAACACGAAATACGGACGCCCCGAGGAAGGAAAGATCGCCGAACTTTACTATGGCGATATGGACGGAAGCGGTGTCATGAATGTGATCGAGGCGAAGCATGCCGAAGACCGCCTCCTGCCCGTGCGAGGCAAGTCCTGCAGCACGCTCGCCATGCCGGCTCTCGGAAAAAAATTCAATACTTACCGTCAGTTCGCGAGCGAGGATCTTGCCGGAATCTACTCTCCGGCGCGCATCGAGACCGCCCAGCGGTTCACCGCCACCACCTTCGCATCCGGCGTGTGGATCAACGAGGGAGCGGCCTTCCGCTGGCTTCCTTTCCCGGGATCCGCGCAATTCGCCCCCGTGAATGCCCTTGTCGCGGCGGACTTCGACGGCGACGGCAGGATGGAGGTCATCCTTGCCCAGAACCACGATGGCCGCGAACCCGAGACCGGCCTGTGGCGCGGAACTCCGGGCACCCATTTGGAATGGAGGGAAGGGCGTTTCGAAATCATTCCCCACGAAGAAAGTGGCATCCTCCTGCCCGCCGATACCAAGGCGCTCCTCCATCTCGATGGGGCGACCCTTCTAGCGGGCCAAAACAACGGCCCCCTCCTGCGCTTCAACCGCACGGAAACCCGGTAATTGCGCGCAATCCCCCGTCCACCGGAGAGGAATGGCCCGCCTCCGACTTTCTTTGCCGGGGCAGCGGAAAAACTAGCGGGACGCATTTGCCCAAGCGATGTTTTCTGCGAGAATTCCCGGTTCTCCTTTCCCCCTGCCCTCACCCATGAAACACCCCCTCTTCCGCCGCGGCGTCCCTGCCGGTGCTTTTCTGCTTGCCCTCGCCACCTCCGTCCTCTCCGGACAGGATGTCCTCATCTCCGAGTTCATGGCTTCGAACAGCCAGACCCTGACCGATGAGGACGGGAATTCCGAGGACTGGATCGAACTCCTCAATCGCGGGAATTCCCCGGTGGATCTTGGAGGCTGGTTCCTCACCGACGATGCGGCGAACCTTCGCAAATGGATGCTTCCCCCCTTCTCGCTCGGGCCCGGACAGCGCCGCCTCGTCTTCGCTTCGAACAAGGACCGGCGGGATCCGGCCAAGCAACTCCACACCAACTTTCGCCTCACCGCCAGCGGCGAATACCTCGCCCTCGTCCATCCGGACGGTCTCACCGTGGAGCAGGCCTATTCCCCGTCTTTCCCGCCGCAGGCAACCGACGTTTCCTACGGACTCGGGCAGACGACCTCGGAAACCATCCTCCTGACCCAGAACTCGCCCGCCACCTACCACATCCCGACCGGGCCGGAGAACGATGTCGGCGATGGAACGAATCCAAACGCGTGGATACGGAATGATTTCGACGACAGCGGCTGGACCCCCTCCAGCATCGGCGTCGGCTACGGAGTGAGCGACCCCCACGCCTTCGACCCCTTCATCGGCAACTTGCCTGATGCTTCCGGAGAATTGGGGAACCAGATGCAAAGCAATTACTTCGGGGTTTACATCCGCATCCCCTTCCAACTTCCGAACCCCGGCGACGTGGTCTCGGTCAAGATCAGGATGAAATACGACGACGGCTTCGTGGCCTATCTCAACGGTGACGCCGAGGGCGCGGCCGAAGGGAACGCACCGTCCCTGCTGGCGTGGAATTCGGAAGCCACCGCGAGCCATATCAACACAGCGGCGATCCTCTTCGAGGATTTTCCCGTCTCCGAACCCACCCTCCTTGCCGGTTCCAACGTCCTTTGTATCCATGGAATGAACAAAGGCATCGGGAGCTCCGACCTTCTCATGCTCCCCGAGCTTGTCGTAACCACGGCTTCCATCTCGCTTTCTCCCCTCTATTTCAACTCACCCACGCCGGGAAACACGAATGTCGGAGGCTCCGCCAATCCGGGGCCCGTCGTCCGGAATGTCACGGACCGCGTCCCCCCTCTCGCCACCGGCACCCCGAACCATGTCGTGACCGCCGAAGTCCTCCCGACCCTCGGTCCCGTCCAGTCCGTCTCACTCGCCTACCGCATCATGTACGGGACCGAGGTATCGCTGCCGATGCTCGACAACGGAACCGGTGCCGACGCCTTGGCGGGCGATCGGATCTACAGCGCGAACCTTCCCACCGCCTCGCTCGCCGCCGGTCAGATGCTCCGTTGGCGGGTCACTGCCACCGACACCCAAAGCCACAACACCGTGGCCCCGCCCTATCCCGATCCCCTCGATTCCCCGCAATATTATGGAACCATTCGCGAGGACCCCTCGATTGCCGCCTCGCTCCTCCCGGTTCTCCACTGGTTCATTCAGTCGCCGACGGCCGCGGACAACCGAACCGGCACCCGCGGCTCGATCTATTACCTCGGGCAATTCTACGACAACCTGAAGTTCGACCTCCACGGTCAGTCGACCGGCGGCTTCCCGAAGAAGAGTTACGACATCGATTTCAACGCCGGCGACCGTTTCCGCTGGAAGGAAGGAGAGGGACGCGTCAAGGACATCAACCTCCTTACCAACTGGGCGGACAAATCGAAGGTTCGCAACACCCTCGGCTACGAGATCATGCGGAAATCGGGGCACCCAGGCCACTTCGCCTTCCCGGTGCGGGTGCAGCAGAACGGCCAGTTCTTCAGCACGGCCGACGTGGTCGAGGATGGTGACGACCGCTATCTGGAGCGCGTGGGACTCGATCCTCGCGGAGCCCTCTACAAGATGTACAACCGCTTCGACAGTGCCACGACCAACGTGAACAAGAAGACCCGGAAGGAAGAGGATAATTCCGATCTCCAGGCCGTCATCACTGGCCTCGGACTCACGGGAGACGCTCTCCTACGCTACGGATACGATAACGTGAATATTCCGAGCACGATCAATTATCTCGCCGCGCTCGACATGACAAACAACCGCGACCATGGCCATAAGAACTACTACATTTATCGCGATACCGAGGGCACCGGAGAGTGGACGCCCCTCGTGTGGGACATCGATCTCAATCTCGGCCGCAACTGGGTGAGTGGCCCCGCCTATTTCGACGACACCTACACCAACAATGCCCTGCGGGCCGGTCAGACAAATCGGCTCAAGACCTTCATCTTCAACAACGCGACCCATAACCAGATGTTCCTCCGGCGCGTCCGCACGCTCATGGACAGGATCATCCAGCCGCCAGGCACCGTGAACGGCTATCTTGAGCAGCGGGTCAACGAGATCCTCGCCCTGGTCGATCCGGACGGTGTCGCGACGACCGATGCCGACCTCGACTACACGAAATGGGGGTCGTGGGGTAACCAGCACCGGGCCGCCGTCGATGCCGCCCGCATTCTCAACGAACACATTCCGACCCGCCGCACCCAGCTCTACAACCTCGCCGAAGTTCCGGCCTCCCAACCCCTCATGGCCCCGGTGAACATCGGCACCATCGAATTCAATCCGGTCAATGGCGGCGCCTCACCGGATCAGCGCGGCGAATACTTCACCCTCACGAATCCCAACAACTATGCCGTCGATATCTCGGACTGGACGGTCAGCGGGGCCGTCGATTTCACGCTGCCTGCCGGAACCGTCATCCCTGTTGGCGGTACGCTCCATGTAGGACGCAACGCGGTCGGCTTCCGCAGCCGGACCGTCAGCCCCAAGGCCGATGAAAAAATCTACCTTGTCAGCGGTTACAAGGGACAGCTCTCCGCCCGTGGCGAGACCCTCGTCCTTTCCGATGATCTGGGCAATGTCATCGCGACCAAGGCATACACGGCCCAGCCGACAAATGCCCAGCAGTGGTTGCGTATCACCGAAATCCTCTTCGATCCCGTGCCGCCGAGCGCGGCGGAGAAGGCGGCCCTCCCCGGCGTTGTCTCGGGTGATTTTGAATTCATCGAACTCACTAATACCGGGCCGTCCCCGCTCGACATCGGTGGCGCCATGCTCGCCGACGGTGTCGCGTTCACCTTCCCGGCGAACACGATCCTCCAGCCGGGAGACCACATCCTCGTCGTCGCCAACATCGCCGCCTTCACCCTCCGCTATGGCGGCGGCCTCCCGGTGGCCGGACAATACTCCGGGAACCTCGACAACGACGGCGAGAAACTCCAGCTCCTCGATGGCACGGGCGAGAACGTCCTCGAATTCACTTACAATGACAGTTGGTACTATGCGGCCAACAAGTTCGGCTACTCCCTCGTCCTCCGCGATCCCGCGGGCACGCCCTACGATGCCTTCGGGCAAAGCGCGCGCTGGGGAGCGAGCGAGACCGTGGGGGGGAATCCCGGTGCCGTCGCCACGGGCGTTGCCACGGATTTCACGACCTGGAAGAGCACCCGCTTCTCCCCCGCCGAACTCGCCGATCCGCTCGTTACGGGCGCGACCGTTGACCTCGACGGGGACGGCCTCACCACCCTTTTCGAATACGCCTTCGGACGCAATCCCAAGCTGGCCGACGCGCCCGACAGCTACGCTCCGCAAATCGTCTCCGACGCCGGCCTGGACTATCTCGCCCTCGTTTTCCGCCAACAGAAGAACGCTCCGGATCTGCGCTACGAGGTGCTCGTCACCGCCGATTTCCTCCTCAAGGAGCCCGCGACCCAGACGGTAGGTATCCCGGTCGACAACGGCGACGGCACCGTGACCGCAACCGTCCGCGATTTCCAGCCGTGGTCGGCGTCCGACCGGCGCTTCATTCAGGTGCGGGTGACCTTGAATCCGTAGGCGTTTTCCCGCCTAGCGAACAGCAGCCGCAGCCAGCACCTCCGCTCCCGCACGATTCACGTTTCCGAAAAAGCCTTTCTGGGTGGAAAAGAAGACGTCTTCTTTCCAGGAGGCAATCGTGTTGCCTTGGTTCACGTTCTTCGTGCGGAGGACGTTGAGGTTCCAGGCCGTGTCCTTCGCGTCCTTCAGTTTCGATTTTCCGAAAGCCTTCGCGAGCAGGTCCGGGAAATCCGTGGACTCGACGGTGACGTTTTCCTTGTAGGTGCCGCGGGTGAAATTGATCTTCCCGAGCGCGGTCGAGGATTTCTTGTAGTTGAGCTTCTTCTTCGTGAAGACCATTAGGCTAAGATCGAAGACACCCTGCCGCGACGAGAAACGGAGCGGATAATACGGTTCCTCGCTCTTGAACGAAAGCTGCACCGGCGGAAGCCCGGCGCTCGATGGCACCGCGGACTCGTCCGCGGACGGGAGTACCTTGATGCAGAGGAAGGTGAAGTTGTTGTCGACGAAATAGGCCATGTGCGCCGGGTCCTCGGCGGGGAATTCGTTCGCGACGAGCCATTCGTTCAGCGCCGAAAGGGCATTGGCTCCGACCGCGCGGACGGGCTGGATCTTGTAGGGGCCGACCTCGACGGCTTCGCTCAGCACGATGCCTCCGGCGGCCGGAAGCGCCACCGCATTATCGGCCTTCAGGCCGAACGACCGGGGTTCGTGTTTCCGTACCAGCGGCCTCGCCCAGTCCCAGGTAGCGTCGAAAATCTCCGGATCCGCGATCTCGTAGTGGTCGGGCTCGTTGGGCACGGTGATGATCCACGCGAAATGGTCGGGCATCTTCGCGCCCTTCGTTTTGGCCTCGATCTGGTAGTTGATGCGGAGGATGAGTTCCTCGCGGTCGCCGGAGTGGAAGAGGATCGCCTTCTGCCCGGTCTGGCTGATCGCGACATCGTAATCAAGCGGCACCATGCAGCAGGCGGAGAGCGGCGCGGGCACGGCCACCGAGACGGCGGCGGCGAGGGAGAGGAGGGTGGACGGAAGCGAGACAGGTCGGGTTTTCATGATGCGGTCTTTTCCTTTCTGGTTCAGGGTATCAGGGCGGCGCGGAATTGTCACCTTTTCAGAGAAACGGTCGCATCCTTGCCTTTCTTAGAAAAATGACGAGTCCACACGATCCAAAACACCGGGCATGCTTGGGCCGCTGTCTCCGCAGCTTCGGCCCCGCCTTCGCGGGACTGCGGCATCTCGTCGCCACGCAGCCCAACGCGCGGGTGCATCTGGGTTTCGCCGTGCTGGCGGTCGGGATGGGATTCTGGCTGAGGATCCCGCCGGGCGAATGGATCGCCGTCCTTCTCTGCATCACGCTTGTTCTGATGGCCGAAGCCCTGAACACGGCGTTGGAATTCCTCGCCGACGCCGCGCATCCCGAGCGGCATCCGCTGGTCGGACGGGCCAAGGATTGCGCCGCAGCCGCCGTCCTCGTCTGCGCCCTTGCGTCGGCGGTGATCGGGGTCATTCTTTTCGGCCCGCGCCTCTGGGCCCTTCTTCAATCATGGATCTGAAAGCCTCCCTCCTCGAAATCCTTGGCCCGTCGAAGGTCTCCACCGGTGCCGCCGACCTCGCCGAGCATAGCATCGACAAGTGGCTCGTCGGCCATCCGCCCGACATCGTCGTTTTCGCCGAATCGACCGAGGACGTCTCGAAGACGCTCGCCTTCGCGAACGCCCACGGCATTCCCGTCACCCCGCGCGGGGCGGGCGTCGGTTACGTCGGCGGCGCGGTGCCGGTGCGGGGTGGAATCTCGCTCTCGGTCGCGCGCATGAAGCGGATTCTGGAAATCAATACCGCCGACGGTGTGGCCGTGGTCGAGCCGGGCGTCATCACCGGCGACCTCCAGGACGCCGCGCGCGACCTCGGCTGGTTCTACCCGCCCGACCCCGCCAGCCTGCGCGAATGCAGCCTCGGCGGCAACATCGCGACCAATGCCGGAGGGCCGCGCTGCCTGAAGTACGGCGTGACCCGCGCCTACGTCCTCGGGCTGGAGGTCGTTCTCGCCGACGGGCGCGTCCTCGAGACCGGCGGACGCTGCCACAAGAACAAGACCGGCTTCGACCTCATCGGCATGTTCGTCGGCTCCGAGGGCCTGCTCGGTGTCGTCACGAAGGCGACGCTCCGCCTGATCCCGCACCCGCCCCGCCGCGCCATGCTCTCCGTGACCTTCCCGGATTTTCCCGAGGCCGCGCGGGCCGTCGATACCGTTCTTGGCAGCGGCTTCCTGCCCGCCGCGCTGGAGATCACCGACGGCTTCACCCTGCGCGCGGCCAGGAATTACAAGGGCCCGGAGATGGTGCCCGACGGCGACGCCCACCTCCTCATCGAGATCGACGGCCAGGTCGATTCCGTCACCGGAGAGCTGGGCGCCCTCGAATCCCTCCTTCGGAAGAAACACCGCCTCCTCGCGCTCGGTCGCGCCGAATCCGAAGCCGAGTGCGCCGCCCTGTGGGAACTCCGCCGCGCCTTCTCCTACAGCCTCCGCGCCACCGGCCTGACCAAGCTCAACGAGGACGTGGTCGTTCCGCGCGGCCAGCTCTGCGCCCTCGTCGATTTCTGTGCCACGCTCCAGGAAACCGGCGGTTT
>JAHEDC010000568.1 GCA_024641425.1 Verrucomicrobiales bacterium
CCACACCGCCATCGTGCTCAATGACGAGGGTCGCCCCAGCATCCTCTACCATGAAGGCGTCTCGACCAACATCGTCATCGCGACCCGGCGTGCCGATGGCATCACGTGGGACCTCGACGAGTTCGCCCATTTCATTGGCTACGGAGGGGATGCGACCAAGGCGGGCACGCTCATTCGCGGCCCCAACGGAAACCCGATGGCGTGTTACTACGATTCCCTCGAACACGACGTCATGTTCGCCTGGCAACCCGAAATCAAGATCACCGGCATTGAGAGGATCCCGCCGAACCAGGTCCAGCTGATCTGGACTCCCCAGATTGGCGGCGCCTGGATCGAACGCAGCATGAATCTCGGCAGCGGCTCCTGGACACGTTTCACGGATCCGCTCGAAAGCTCCCAGCTTACCTTCACGGAGAACGCCGCTCGCATGTTCTACCGCATCGTATTCGAGCCCACGGGCAGTCTCTGACGCTCCGGCATTGAGGAAGCGAAGACGGCGCCCTCGATTCATCGCGACAGCGGCGGCAACCCGGGAGCAACAATCACTGTCCGAACCCTGGAGCTGATTCGCGATCCCGATTCTTGGCCCGAAGGGATCGGGATCGGGGACGCTGCCGTTCAGCAGGGGCGGGCAAAAGACGCCGAAGGATCGGGCTTTGCATTACCTGCGGGAAATCCCCGCAAATCCCCGGACTGCGGAGAGGCCCTCCCGCTGCGACGTCCGCAATGGTCGCGGAGATGAAAGCCAGCGCGGTGAGGCCAAAGGGCGGGCCCCTGCGAAACGCGGGTCCCGAAGTCGTCGATCATGGCAAGGACTCCTCCCCGGTGCCGCCTGAAATGACGCGCACAATCTCGACATCGTAGATGCGGGATCTTGCTGGTGCGAGATCGGTGGACGAATGTCCGAGAAACGCCGGCACGTAAAGGCGCCAGATCGCTCCCTCACGCATCTTTGGCACGGCTTCGCGCCAACCGGGATTCATCCGGGCGATTTCAAGCTCCACGGGGCCGCCCTCGTTACGGGAATCGGCGATCCGGGTGCCCGAGAGCGCGCTCGTCACATAACTCACGGTGACCCGAAGGGCATCACCAACACAGGGGCCGTCGCCGCTCCGGATGACGCGGTATTGCAATCCGCTCGGCAAAACCGCGACACCAGGGTCCGCGGCGTTCACGCGCCAGAACGCCTCCTCGTTCATGCCTCCGGTCCGTGCATAATCGTCCTCAGTGCCCAAGCCACTGTGAACCTCCCATTGCGAATCGCTCGTCGCGGTCGGAGGCTCTGCGAAGGAATCCTCCTCCGCGCCGAGATCCGTCGAAAGACACGAGACACTGAGCGAGGAAACCGCGGCCGCCACGGCTCCCGCGAGGAGGATCCGCAGCCGGTGGTGTCTCTTCATCGAGTCCGGGAGTTCTGGTCGCCACGGCGAGCCTCCGCTTCACGCGCCGGCGGGAGCCAGGTCGCCGGGGAGCGGGTCATCGTCTTCGGATTCGCTCTTCTCTTCCTTGGCTTTCTTGCTTCCGGCGTTCATCTCGATCGGAGGCAAATCCGGCGGTCTCGGACTGGCGGGAGGATTCTTCATCTCTCCGAACCTCATGATGTCCCGGATGTGGCTTCCGTCGAGGGTCTCGAATTCCAGCAAGGCCTTCGCGATGATGTCGAGTTCCTTCCGGTGCTTCATCAATAGGTCCTTCGCCTTCTGGTAGGCGTTGTCGATGATCCGCTTCACCTCACGGTCGATTTTCTCCGCCGTATCCTCGCTGTAATTCCGACCGCCTCCGCCCATATCTCGGGCGAGGAACACATGCTCCTGGTGATCGCCATACTCGACCATGCCGAGTTCGTCGCTCATCCCC
This sequence comes from Verrucomicrobiales bacterium, assembly GCA_024641425.1. GTDB lineage: Bacteria > Verrucomicrobiota > Verrucomicrobiia > Verrucomicrobiales > DEV007 > JAHEDC01. The sequence continues at coordinate 1,858 of JAHEDC010000568.1, forward strand.
CATTGGCAGACCATTTTCCGGGACAAGTCCGTCGCCATCTTGATGTCGCCCGAGGCACCGCTCGTCACATCGCCAAAGACGATTTCCTCGGCCACGCGTCCGCCCATATCCACGATGAGGGCATCGAGGATCTCGCGCTTCCGCATGTTATACTTGTCTTCTTCGGGCAGCCACATCGTGGAGCCCAGCGACGGACCGCGCGGGATGATGGTGACCTTGTGGAGGGGTTCGGTGTGTTCGAGAATCTCAAGCAAGATAGCGTGTCCGGCCTCGTGGAAAGCAGTATTCTCCTTCTCCTTTTCCGAAATGGCGAGACTGCGGCGTTCCTTACCCCAACGCACCTTGTCGCGGGCCTCCTCAAGTTCGGGGAGCGTGATCGCCTTGAGCCCCTTCCGGGCCGCAAGCAAGGCGGCCTCATTGATGACGTTTGCAAGTTCCGCTCCGGAGTAACCGGGAGTGCCGCGTGCGATCACGGCCAGATCGACGGATTCATCCATCTTCACCTTCTTGGAATGCACTTCAAGGATTTCCTCGCGGCCCTTCACGTCGGGAAGTCCCACCGTAACCTGCCGGTCGAAGCGTCCGGGACGGAGCAGCGCGGGATCAAGGACGTCCGGTCGGTTCGTCGCCGCGATGATGATAACGCCTTCCTGGGTATCGAAGCCGTCCATCTCAACAAGCAGAGCGTTGAGCGTCTGCTCGCGTTCGTCATGTCCGCCGCCAAGACCATGGCCGCGATGGCGGCCGACCGCGTCGATCTCATCGATGAAAATAAGACAGGGGGCATTGCGCTTGCCCTGCTCGAACATGTCCCGAACCCGGGAAGCTCCGACGCCGACGAACATTTCGACGAAATCCGAGCCACTGATGCTGAAGAACGGCACGTCGGCCTCACCGGCAATGGCACGGGCGAGGAGGGTCTTGCCGGTTCCGGGCGAGCCGACCATGAGGACACCCTTCGGGATCCGCCCTCCGAGGCGTTGGAATTTCTTCGGATCCTTGAGAAACTCGACAAGCTCCCAGACTTCTTCCTTGGCTTCATCGACTCCGGCCACATTCTTGAAGGTGACCTTGTTCTTCTCCATGGTGAGCATTTTGGCCTTGCTCTTGCCAAAGCTCATCGCCCCTCGGCCGGCCATGCGCATTTGCTGGCGGAAGAAGAAGTAAAGCAACAGCAGAAGCAGGAAGACAGGCAGAAAGGCCAGCATGGCATTGCCGAACATCGAACTCTTGTATTCGACCGTATAGGTCAGCCCGCCCCGCTTGATCAGGTCGAGCAGTTCATCCCGCTGGAAATCAAGGTTCACAAGGACACGGAATTTCTCCGGTGCGACCGCCTTCCCATCCGCACTTTTCGCGACGACGAACGTCCCAACGACCGTCTGCTCCATGTTTCCGGGATTAATCACGATCTGGAGCGGCTTCGACTTGTCGATGCGGACGCTCGCCGGAAGACGTCCGGAAGCTTCCTTGTCCCCACTTTCGGTCGTTTCGATGGTTTCGGTGCCTGCCGCCGGTGCGTCCGGAGTACCGATCCCCGCCTCGACGAGCTTCACGAATTCGGGGAAGATCAGATCGCGGGACGAGGCGTCTCCTGCCTTCCATTTGAAGGCGACAGCCACGAGCATCACGGCCACTGAAATCAGAATGAGCCCCCGCCAGTTGAAGCTGGGTTCTCCTCCCGATCCTTTGGGATCTTCGTCCCCCTGGTGGGGTCTTTTTGGTGGCTGCTGTGACATGGGTCTTCGGTTCTAGGGTTGCGGTCTCGGGAGGCCCGAGACTTCGAGGATAATTGGGGGAGCCCGGAAGGTATCACACCGTGCCATCTCTGGCAATCGCGCCCGATTCCCACGAAAATTCGCGATGCCCGGGCGATGACGGTATGCTACGCTCCCGCCTTGAAACCCTAGGCGGGTAGACGGCGCTTCTCAACTCAATTAAACGTCGCCCTCCCTGCCGAGGGATTCCTCTTTTTCAGGGAGTCTCCCTCGTGCCCTCTCGACCATCCAGAATCCCTAATTACCTACAACGCGTTAACTAT
>JAHEDC010000569.1:0-2457 GCA_024641425.1 Verrucomicrobiales bacterium
TGATTGGGGACACGCTTTCGACGAAGAAAAGCCTGAGTTTTGATGAGATCCCTCGTTTCGCTCCGGAGTGTTTTGCGTGGTTGAACAATGCGAGCACGGCGAAGTTCAAGCGCTTCCGTGCCGGTCTTGAGCAGATGCTCAAGGAAGGAGTGGTGATGGAGTTCACGCCGATCGAGGCGATGGGGGCGTATGTGCCGCTGTTAGGAGCGGTCGGTCCGCTGCAGTTCGAGGTGCTTCAGCATCGTTTGCAGGGCGAGTATGATGCGGAGACGAGACTTGAGCATGGATCGTGGTCGCTTGCTCGGTGGCTGAAAAAGAAGGAGGGCGAGACGCTTGAGGAGGATCGTCCGGAGATGTCGATGGGGATCACGCTGGTGCGGGATTCCAATGGTCACTTGGTCGCGCTGATTTCGAGTGAATGGGTGCTGAATACTTTTGCGGAGAAGAACGCGGATTGGGTGGTGAGTGAATCGCCGTTCCCGCCGAAGGGAGTGTAGGCTTTAGCCTACTGAGGGATGCGGGCTTTAGCCCGGGGGTGGTTGAGGTGTTTTGAGGGGTGGGATTGACTGGGGGCTGAAGCCCCCCGAGCCTTGGTAGGCTGAAGCCTACTCTCCGGTGTCGGGTTGGAAGTCGCCGGTTTTTAGTTTTTCCCTGCGCTCGCGGATGAGGCGGACGACGAGGGAGGTCCAGCCGGTTTGGTGGGAGGCCCCGAGCCCTTCTCCGGTTTCGGCGTGGAAATACTCGTGGAAGAGCAGCAGGTTCTGCCAGTGGGGAACTTCGCTGTAACGGTGCGCTTCTCCGAAGCAGGGGCGGTTACCGGATTTATCCGGCAGAAAGAGCGAGATGAGGCGGTCGCAGAGGTCGATGGCAATCTCGCGTAAGGTGTGCATTTGTCCGCATCCAGTCGGATACTCGAATTTCAGGTCGTCGCCGTAGAAGTAGTAGTATCTTTCGAGGGCTTCAATGATCATGAAATTGGTCGGGAACCAGATCGGCCCGCGCCAGTTTGAGTTGCCGCCGAACATGTCGGTGGCGGCTTCACCCGGAGTGTAGCGGACGTCGTTGGTTTGGTCGCCGTGAGTGAAGACGAACGGGGTTTTGTCGTGAGCTTTGCTGAGAGAACGGATGCCGAATTCTGAGAGGAATTCTTCAGGGTCGAAGAGACGTGTTAGAGTCTTGAGAAGACGCTCGTCGGTGGGAATGGCGAGCATGCAGCGGGCGGGATTTTTTTCTCCCTCGACCTTGCGGACGCTGATGTATTTCAGCAGGTCGGGCCGGTTGACGAGGAACCAGTCCATTCGTTTGCGGAAACCTGGGAGGGAATCGATGGTTTTCTTTTTAAGAACCGTGACAGCGATGACGGGAAGCAGTCCGACGAGCGAACGGATCCTCAGTGGGATGGGCTTCTCGTGGTTGAGGATCAACTTGTCGTAATAGAAGCCGTCTTCTTCGTCCCAGAGCCCGGTGCCGTCGAGCGAGTTGATGGCGTCGGTGATGTTGACGAAGTGCTCGAAGAATTTCGAGGCGATGTCTTCGTAGGCAGGCTTTTTGGAAGCCAGTTCCAGCGACATGGCGAGCATGACGAGGCAGTAGGATGCCATCCATGCGGTGCCGTCGGCCTGGTGGAGGGTGGCTCCGTCCGGGAGGGAATGGGATCGATCGAAGACTCCGATATTATCGAGTCCGAGGAAGCCGCCGCCGAAGACGTGGCGGCCTTCGACGTCCTTGCGGTTGACCCACCAGGTGAAGTTGAGCAGGAGTTTCTGGAAACAGCGTTCAAGGAAGTCGATATCGCGCGAGCCCTTGGGATCGGAGATTTTGTAGACGCGCCAGACGGCCCAGGCATGGACGGGTGGGTTGACGTCGGAGAAGTTCCATTCGTAGGCGGGGAGTTGGCCGTTCGGGTGCATGTACCACTCGCGTAGTAGAAGGAGTAGTTGGCTTTTCGCGAAATCCGGGTCGACTGCTGCGAAGGGGATCATGTGGAAGGCGGTGTCCCATGCGGCGAACCACGGGTATTCCCACTTGTCGGGCATCGAAAGGATATCGCGTGCGAAGAAGTGGCTCCAGTCGTGGTTGCGCCCTGTTAGACGCTCAGCGGGCGGGGTGGAATTGCGGTCACCATTGAGCCAGTCTTCGATAACATAGTAGTAGAACTGTTTGGTCCAAAGGAGTCCGGCATAGCCTTGGCGGAAGATCAGTCGTTCTTCTTGTTTGATGCCTTGGGGGATGATGTCTTCGTAGAACTCGTCGCTTTCGGTGATGCGTTCGGCAAAGGTTTCGTCGAATTGATCGAGTCCGACTAAGTTATTGGTTTCGCGAAGCGAGTTGAGCCGGCAACGAACCGTGATGGACTGCCCCGGTGGGATGATGAAGTGGAGAAGAGCGGCGGTTTTTGTGCCGGAGGGAACAGGCGAGATGGCATCCTTTTCTTCATTGATGAGGAAGCGATGAAAG
>JAHEDC010000569.1:2467-3895 GCA_024641425.1 Verrucomicrobiales bacterium
GTGAACAGCCAGCGCATCGGCTTGGCAAGGTCCGGCGAGTCGGCATGGAAGTGGTAGTGGCCGAGCGTTTCGTGGCTGGCGAGGACGGGTTTGCCGTCGAGTTGGAGATGGGGTTTGACACGCGGTTCTTCGCGTTCATTTCCCCAGGTCCAGACATTGCGGAACCAGAGCGTGGGAAGGACGTGGATCTCGGCGGGATCGGGGCCGTGGTTGGTGACGGTGATTCTCCAGAGGATATCCTCGGGCGAGCGTTTGGCGACTTCCTGAAGGACGTCGAAGTAGCGGCCTTCGTCGAAGACGCCGAGGTCGGCGAGTTCGAGTTCGGGCTCGGAACGGCTACGTCTGCCGTTTTCGTCGCGGATTTCGACGTAGGGATATTCGGCCTGAGGGTATTTGTAGAGCGCCTTGGTGTAGGAATGGGTCGGGGTGGAATCGAGGTAGTAGTAGCACTCCTTGACATCTTCGCCGTGGTTGCCTTCGTGTCCGCCGAGACCGAATAGGCGTTCCTTGAGAATGGGGTCCTTGCCGTTCCAGAGGGCCGGGGCGAAGCACAGGCGGCCTTTGCGGTCGGACCAGCCTTGCAGGCCGTCTTCACCCCATCGGTAGGCTCGGCTGCGGGCGTGATCATGAGGAAATGCCCCCCAGCTCCAGCCGCTGGCGGAATAATCCTCACGAACGCTGCCCCACTGACGTTCGCTGAGGTAGGGACCCCAGCGTTTCCAGTTCTTTTCGTGATTACGATCTTCGGCGAGACGTTGCTTTTCGCGAGGCATGTGGACTGAGGGAAAGCACGAAGCGGGCAAAGTGGCGAGTCTCAGGCGTATCTTATTTTGTTTGTTGCGGGTTGTTCTTCAGGGGAATGCCCAGAAATTCCCGATTTCTTAAGGACTTATGATAGGAGGGTGTGGGAAAGATTTTGCAGACAAATGGGTGATTCGGCGGCATTTTGTCGGTGAATGCACCGGGGTTTTGCAAGCGAATGGAAGAAGTGGTTGTCGGAAAACGGCCACCGTTTGCTGTTATTTGCACGTGGATGGGCAGCCTGCCGCGAGGATGCGGAGGATTTGGTGCAGGAGGCGATCATTCGATTGTGGAACCTGCAAAAGGAAAAAGGGGGATTGCCGCCGGACCTGCCCTTGGTGTTTTCGACGATTCGCTTTTGCGGGCTGAATCGGCACCGCTCGGACAAGCGGCGGCGCAAGCGTGAAGAGTCGATCATTTACATGAATGACTTCGAGGACGTCTGGCTCGATCCGGCGGTCGAGGAGGACGAGGAGGCGCTGATGCTTCGGCGTGCGGTGCAGGGGCTCAGCGAGAAGCTGCGCGAGGTGGTGACGATGAAAATTTGGGGGGGGCTGACCTTTGCGCAGATCTCCGAAGCGCTGGCCATTTCACCGAATACCGCAGCGTCGCGGTATCGCTATGCCT
>JAHEDC010000107.1 GCA_024641425.1 Verrucomicrobiales bacterium
CAGAAGGAGAAAATGATCGGCCTTCTCACCCAGTGGAACGCCCACCCCGAATCCCTGGGCTCGAAGAACAAGCTCCTCACCGCCGATTTCCCCTACGCCACCGTCGCCGCGCTCAAGGCGAAATACAGCTGTCCCCTTGTCTACATGACCGGTGCCGTCGGCGGCCTCCTCACTCCTGCCTCGCCCACGCCGAATCCCAGCGGTGGCGAGCCCCTCCACGATGGCAGTTTCGAATTCGCCGAGGCCTACGGAAAAGCCGTTGCCGCCCTCGCCGGGAAAGCCGTCGCCGCCGCCGAGCCCGTCGCCTTCACCCCCCTTCGCGTCGAGACCCGGCGCATCACCCTGCCCGTCGTCAATACCCTCTACCGCGTCGCCAGCGGCATGGGCGTCCTCCCGCGCGACGCCTTCGTCTGGACGGGAGATCGAAACAAGCGCGGCGAGCCCCTCGGCAAGGACAACGCCAAAGCCATCATGGCCATCGAGACCGAAGTCGGCTGCCTCCGCTTCGGCGACGTCGCCCTCGCCGCCATCCCCGGCGAGATTTACTCCGAACTTGTCTATGGCCAATTCCAGGAACCCGCCGACCCCGGCGCCGATTACCCTGACGCCCCCCTCGAGCCTTCCGTCGCCGCCCTCGTCCCCAGCAAGCACTGGCTCCTCATCGGGCTCGCCAACGATGAGACCGGCTACCTCATCCCGAAGCGCCAGTGGGACAGCAAGCCTCCTTACGCCTATGGTCGCACGAGCTCCCAATACGGCGAGATGAACAGTTGCGGCCCGGACTCCGCCGCCCACATCATGGCCGCCTTCAAGGATTGCGCCGACGCGCTGCGTTAGGAACGGCGACGGCCCCGATTCCCCTCCTTTCCACGCTTGCGCAGACAGGATGCTATGGTAACCGATGCGCGATGTTTCCTCGCGCCCCACGCGGACGAAATCCAGAACAGAGTAACTTGAGCCACCGCAAGCCAAAGTGAAGCCGAAGATCATCGGCGCCGCCATCGTCTCCTTGGCACTTCTCGTATGCGGGGCGCTCTCCGTGGCCTTGCCATTTCGCGCCATCCGACAGCTCCGAGTTCGCTACGAGCAGACGCAACGGGGCATCACCGTCGATCAGGTCGACGCACTCATGGCACATGCCGGCGGCAGCAGGAGCGAGGATTGGTTTCCCTCATGGGACGAGGGCAGGCTTCCTCCGGCAGAGTCTCAGCGCATCAAATCAGCACGCCGCTATTCCGTCTCCACCTTCTTTCTGCCAGTTTCCTTCGAGTTCACCTTCGATAACGACCGCCGACTCGTCGGCAGACATATTTACGACTGACCGCAACACCTCGTCCTTTCCCATTTCAAAGCGAAAACGGATCCCATGATAAACCGAAAACCCATCGCATTCCTGGCCGTCGCGCAGATCGGGGCTCTCGTGTATTCCACGCTTGTCGCGGGACTCGTTTTCCGACTTACCAGGGATATTTTTGGAATAGAAATCCGTCATTCGATCCAACGGAATTCCTACCTGATGAGCCATTGGGGATGGGTGCTGCTTCTTGTGCCCGTCCTCTGGTTTTTCCTCGCGGTCCGCCGCCCGACGGATGATCGTGATTCCCTCCACGCCAACCTGCGGATCTACGCCTCGGGCGCGGCGCTCTTCCTGCTTATCTGCGTTCTGGCGATCTACTATACGCTGAATTTCTTCGGCAGGATTGATGGCGGAATGAGTCAACAATGAGCCGCGTTCGCCAATGACGCGGTAGGGCCAGTCTCCTCGCGACTGCTATTCTCCCGGCGGTGGGGTGGCCTTGGGGCGGCCGAGGACGAGGGTGTTGGGCGGGTATTTTTCGGCGGGATCCCAGGTCGCCTGCATCGCGCCGGGAACGAGGCTGCGGGAGTCGGTGTCGCAGCCTTCGGTGGCACCGGGTTCAGGATTCACGAATTTGCCCATCGTCGCCCGTCGCGTCGTGCAGTTCGAGAAAGCGAAGGGCATGCAGAGGGCTGCTGCGGCAACGGCGATGCGACGGAGAGCGCGGAGCGGGGCGGCGAGGAAGTCCCAGCGGGAGCGGAGCACCGGGCGGCCGTCGGGGCGGAATTCGTAGGCGATGCAGACGCGCCGCGCGGGCTCGGCCCGGGCGGCGTGGACGAAGGCGCGGCGTTCCTTCGGAGGGAGGGCGGAGAGGTTGGTCACGGAGAGTTGGCAGCTCTCGCAATGCCGCCGCTTCGTGTCGCCATCCATCATGTTCCAATCCATGGAACAGGGCTTGGCGATCCGCGGGAGGGATTCGCTGGGCTTGGGGCGCATGGATCTGCTATTCGGCGCCGAGGGGTGGCTGGGGGAGCGGGCCGTGAAGCTCGGCTTCAAGGGTCTCGAGTCGGGCCTTGAGTGCGTCGAAAGCGGGGTCGTCGGCGAGGCTGTCGAGGGAGCCGGGCTTCTCTTTCTCCCGGACGAGGGAGAGGGCGTCGAGGTCGACCTTGGTGGGGATGGGCTTCGTGTAGTCGCGCGGGGGAAGGGGCTTGGGCTTGGCGATGGATTCGTACCACACGCCGAGCCCCAGCTTGAGAGCCTTCGTGAGGGGGATCTCATATTCGAGGGATTCGCGCGGATCGTTCACTTGCCAGCTTCGGCTCTCGAGCCACGCCTTGGCGGGAGCCGGGTCGGCGATTCCCTTGGTTGGCGGGTGTAGCCAAATAGTGCCTGCGAAGGACGCGGCGGGGGTGAGGAAGAGCAGGGCGGCGAGAAGGGCGTTTGCTTTCATCGGAAGGGAGCGGGTTGCGTGGATAGCATGCCTCGGGGGGGACGAATGGCAAGCGGGGATCGGGCGGAGTGCAACTTCGCTCCACGGAAACGGATTTAGAAATCCGTGCCACGGGTGGGATTCTAGGGCGGGAGGACTTCGTGGCTGAGCATGCGGTCGCCGTCGAAGGTGAAGTAGCCGCGGAACTTTGTTCCTTCGGCGAGCATTGCGGGGAGCCAGTGGGCGTCATCGGACCACATTTCCTCGTAGGGGATTTCGGCGACGGGGCACCAGAAGGGGATGGCCTCGTCGGTCTCGACGGGGGTGCCGGTGAAGGCGGTGCTAAGGAAGACGGTGCAGTGGAGGGCGAGGCCGTCGGCGAAGTGGAAGTGGAGCCGGCCCATCTCCTCGGGATCGCTGGCGACGAGGCCGACTTCCTCCTCGGTCTCGCGGAGGGCGGACTGCGCCGGAGTCTCGCCGGGCTCGATCTTGCCGCCGGGGGCGTTGATCTTCCCCGCGCCGAGGCCGCGTTTTTTCCGGATGAGGAGGATGTCGTCGCCGCGACGGACGAAGAGGAGGGTGGCGCGCATCTGCGGCTGCCAGGTTGTCCAATCGGGGATCTCCATCCGCTAGGCGTTAGCCGTCTCGGGCGCGGCGTGCTCGTCCATTGGGGCACAGGTGCAGATGAGGTGGCGGTCGCCGTAGACGTTGTCGATGCGACTGACGGGCGGCCAGAACTTGCGCTGGCGCGTCCAGTCGTTAGGGAAGGCGGCGGACTCGCGGGAGTAGGGGCGGTTCCAATCGTCGGCGGTGACGGAATAGACGGTGTGCGGGGCGCGCTTGAGGACGTTGTCCTGCGGGTCGGCCTCGCCGTTCTGGATGGCGCGGATTTCGCCGTGGATCGAGATCATGGCGTCGCAGAAGCGGTCGAGTTCCTCGAGGGACTCGCTTTCGGTGGGCTCGATCATGAGCGTGCCGGCGACGGGCCACGACATGGTGGGGGAGTGGAAGCCGTAGTCCATGAGGCGCTTCGCCACGTCCTCGACCTCGACGCCGCTGGTGGCCTTGAGCGGGCGGAGGTCGATGATGCACTCGTGGGCGACGCGGCCGTTGCGTCCGTGGTAGAGGACGGGGTAGAATTTCTCGAGGCGGCGGGCGATGTAGTTGGCGTTGAGGATGGCGAGCTTCGTCGCGTCAGTGAGGCCGTCCGCACCCATCATGGCGATGTACATCCAGGAGATGACGAGGATGGCGGCGCTGCCGTAGGGGGCGGAGCAGACGGGACCGACAACGCCGCGTCCGGGAAGGAAGGGCGCGAGGTGGGCCGCGACGCCGATGGGTCCGACGCCGGGGCCGCCGCCGCCGTGGGGGATGCAGAAGGTCTTGTGGAGATTGAGGTGGCAGACGTCGGCACCGATGTCGCCGGGGCTGCAGAGCCCGACCTGCGCGTTCATGTTCGCGCCGTCCATGTAGACCTGTCCGCCGTGGGCGTGGATGATCTCGCAGATTTTCCTAACACTCGTCTCGAAGACGCCGTGGGTGGACGGGTAGGTGATCATGAGCGCGCCGAGGGAGTCGGCGTACTGCGCGGCCTTGGCCTCGATGTCGGCGACGTCGATGTTGCCGGCGTCGTCGCATTTCACGGGCACGACCTTGAAGCCGACCATGACGGCGCTCGCGGGATTCGTGCCGTGGGCGGAGGTCGGAATCAGGCAGATGTCGCGCCCCGTGTCGCCGCGGCTCTGGTGCCAGGCGCGGATGGCGAGGAGACCGGCGTATTCGCCCTGCGAACCGGCGTTCGGCTGGAGCGAGCAGGCGGCGAAGCCGGTGATCTCGGAGAGCCAGGTCTCGAGGTCGGAGAAGAGGCGGTTGTAGCCGGGTTTCTGCGCGTCGGGGGCAAAGGGGTGAAGGTTCGTCACGCTGGCCCAACTGAGCGGCATCATTTCCGCGGTCGCGTTCAGCTTCATCGTGCAGGAGCCGAGCGGGATCATCGAGTGGTTCAGCGCGAGATCCTTCGATTCGAGCGCGCGCAGGTAGCGCAGCATCTCGGTCTCGGTGTGGTAAGCGCTGAAGACGGGCTGGGTGAGGAAGGCACTCGTGCGGAGAAGGGACTCTGGGAGGGAGCTGGCGGTCTCGTCGAGGGCAGGCGTGGTGGTGTCGCCGAAGACGCCGAGGAGCGCGGTGAGGTCGGCGTCGGTGACGGTTTCGTCGAGGGAAAGGCCGATTTTTCCGTCGGCGTGGAGGCGCAGGTTGATCCCGGCTTTTTCCGTCGCTGCCGCGATGTCGCTGCCGGGTTTCGGGGTGATGGTGAGTGTGTCGAAGAAAGCGTCGTTTTCGACACCGTGGCCGACGGCGCGAAGCCGTGCCGCAAGGGCGACGGTCCGTGAATGCACGAAGCGCGCGATGCGGCGCAGCCCGTCCGGGCCGTGATAGACAGCATACATCGAGGCCATGACGGCGAGGAGCACCTGGGCGGTGCAGATATTGCTCGTCGCTTTGTCGCGGCGGATGTGCTGTTCGCGGGTTTGGAGCGAAAGCCGGTAGGCGGGGTTGCCGTCGGCGTCCTTCGAAATTCCGATGATGCGGCCGGGAAGGCGGCGTTTCAATCCATCCTTGCAGGCCATGAAAGCGGCGTGCGGGCCGCCGTTTCCGAGCGGAACGCCGAAACGCTGGCTGCTGCCGACCGCGATGTCCGCACCGAGTTCGCCGGGCGGTTTGAGCAAGGTCAGGGCGAGAAGGTCGGTCGCGACGATGGCGAGGGCTCCGGCGTCGTGGGCGGATTTGATGAAGGCGGAGGGATCGCGCACCTCGCCGCCACTGCCGGGATACTGGCTGACGGTGGCGATGAGGCCGGGATGCGCGGCGGGGTCGAAGATCGCTTCGTCGCCGACAAGGACCGCGATGCCGAGCGGTTCGGCCCGGGTGCGGACGACGTCGAGGGTCTGCGGATGGCAGTCGTCGGAAATGAACACGATGTTGCCCTGGGGCTTCGAAGCGGAGGCGAGTGCCATCGCTTCGGCGACGGCGGTGCCCTCGTCGAGGAGCGAGGCATTGGCGACGTCGAGGCCGGTGAGGTCGGCGACCATCGTCTGGAAGTTGAGCAAGGCCTCGAGGCGGCCCTGGGCGATCTCGGCCTGATAGGGCGTATAGGCGGTGTACCAACCGGGATTCTCGAAAATGTTCCGCTGGATAACAGGCGGAACGACGCAACCATAGTAGCCCTGGCCGATGAAGGAACGGACGGTGGCATTTGCGTCCATCATTCCGCGCAAAGTCGCGAGGGCCTCCTGTTCGTTGAGCGCGGGTGGAAGATCGAGGGCCTTGCGGAGGCGGATCTCGGCCGGCACGGCGTCGTCAATCAGTTGGTCGAGGGAATCGTAACCGAGAGCGCCGAGCATTCGCGCGGCGCGGCTGTCATTGGAACCCAGGTGACGGCGCGCGAAGTCGTGGATGTGCGGCATGGTCGTGCGAAGCGGTCGCGTTCAGCCGATCTCGTCGGCATAGGCCTTGTGGTCGAGGAGGTCGTCGAGGTCGCTGGGATCAGAGAGCCTGATCTTGAAAAGCCAGCCCTTTCCGTAGGGATCCTTGTTCAGGACGGCGGGGTTCTCCTCCAGCTTGGTATTGATCTCGACGATCTCGCCCGAGACGGGCGCGTAAATGTCGCTGGCGGCCTTGACGGATTCAACGACGGCGATGGAGTCGCCGCGCGTGACCTCGATTCCGACGGAGGGCAGTTCGACGTAGACGAGTTCCGAAAGCTCGGACTGGGCGTGATCGGTGATGCCGACGGTGACAACAGGATCCATGCGGGTGTCGATCCACTCGTGGGAGTCGGTGTAGCTGAGTTCTTCCGGGATATTCATGGTGCGCTCGGGGTGGGTGCGGATGCGTGTTAATCGGAGGCGGGAACGTCCTTGCGGTAGAACGGCTTTTTCACCACGACAGCCGCGAAGGTCTTCCCTCTGATAGCGATTTGCAAGGCGGTGTCAACGGCGGAAAAGGCGACGGGCAAATAGGCCATCCCGATCCCAGCGCCAAGGCTGGGCGAGAGGCCGCCGCTGGTGAGTTCGCCGATCTCGTTTCCGTTTGAGAGAACAGGGTAGTGCGGGCGCGGAGGGGGGGACTTTTCGTTCATGCGCAGGGCGCACAGTTTCGAGTGAAGGCCGTGCTTTTTCTGCGCCACGAGGGCGTCGCGTCCGATAAAGGCGTCTTTTCGAAGATCGACAAAGAAGCCGAGCCCGGCCTCGAGCGGGGTGCGGTCGGGTGAAAGGTCGGAGCCATTGAGCGGGTAACCCATCTCGAGCCGGAGGCTGTCGCGGGCCCCGAGTCCACAAGGGATTGCGCCGCCGTCGAGGGCGCGTTGCAGCCAGAAGGCGCCGCCGGCGACAGGGCAGATCAGTTCGAATCCGTCCTCGCCGGTGTAGCCGGTGCGGCACACGTGGACGGTGCCGGTGGGGGTCTCGAAGGTGGCGAGGCCGTTGCGGGGCGGAAGCTCCGACCCGGGCATCATTTTTCCGAAAACCGCCGCGGCTTCGGGGCCCTGCACGGCGATGGCCGCGCACTGGTCGCTGATGTTCTCGAATCCGGCTCCCGCGTCGGCGAGGCGCGGGGTCAACCAGGCGGCATCCTCCTCGATCATCGAGGCGTTCACGATGAGGAGGAATCGGTCGTCGGCGAGACGATAAGCGATGAGGTCGTCGAGGACGCCGCCTCGTTCGTTGAGGAGAAGCGTATACTGCGCCTGTCCGGGCGCAAGGGTTGCGATGTTGTTCGTGAGGAGGCCATTGAGCGCGCTCTCGGCGGTCGGGCCCGAGACGAGGAATTGTCCCATGTGCGAAATGTCGAAGACGCCCGCATTCTCCCGCACGGCCTTGTGTTCCGCGAGGATGCCGGCGTATTGCACCGGCATTTCCCAGCCGGCGAAGGGAACGATGCGAGCTCCAAGGGCGAGATGGGCATCGTGGAGCGGGGATCGTTTGGCTTCGGTAGCGGATTCAGTCACGGCGCACCGTGGCTTTGGGAGCATGGCTTGTCAATGCGCGGGCCATTGCGATTGACAGGACGGGGCAGCGGCCTATTGCTTTGGCATTCCATTTCCTATGGCGCTTATCCACACACTCGAGCAGAAATTCGGCCGCTGGGGCATCCCGGGACTGATCCGTATCGTGTGCGGCTTCATGGTGTTGAACTACCTGCTCTTCAGGATCAATCCCGAGATGGTGGAGCTCCTGTATCTGGATGTCGGCAAAGTGGTGAAAGGGGAAGTGTGGCGGCTTCTCACCTTTGTCGTCGTACCGCCAAGCCATAACGCACTCTCGTTCTTCTTTTTCATCTACTTCATGTGGTGGGCGGGCGAAAGCGTGGAGCACGCCTGGGGAGCGTTTCGTTTTTCCCTCTACTATCTGGGTGCCGTGCTGGGCGCGGTGATCTTCATGGTCGCGCTCTCTTTCCTCGTTCCTCACGGGCTGATGGAATTGCCCGGGATGGTCGCGATCTACAATACCGTCTGCACGCGCCTGCTGGCCCTGCTCCCCGTCTGCACCTTCGCGGCGGTCTTTCCCGAGCAGGAGATCCGTCTCATGGGACTGATTCCGGTAAGGATGAAGTGGATCGGACTTGTGTCGGGCGGGTTCGCGTTAATGGTCGTTTTCGAGGACGTTTTAGGCAGCTACTTTTCCGGCCTGGCATTGCTCCTTGTTTTCGCAGGCTTCCTGAGGGTTTTCGTGCCGTATTACGCGAGGCATGTGAAGCACCGGACGAATGTGAGCGAACGGCGGCGCGTATTCCAGTCGGGAACGAGGCCTGCGAGCGAGGCCCTGCATTTGTGCAGCGTGTGCCAGACGACGGAACTAAAAGACCCTGAAGTCGATTTCAGGGTATCCGGTGGCGAGGAATACTGCGCGTCCTGTCTGGAGAAGAAGAAGGCGGAGAACCCGGAGCCCTAGGAAAAAGCGCTCAGAGCCCTCAGTTTCGCCGCCGCACGACCGGAATCGATGGCGTCGGCGGCGAGTGCGAGGCCCGCTTCGAGAGTGGGCGAGAGGCCTGTGATGACGAAGCCGGCGGCCGCGTTGAGGGCGACGATGTCGCGTTTCGGGCCACGCTCCGAGCCATCGAGGATCGCCCGGAGTATCGTGGCATTGGCAGTCGCATCGCCTCCCCGGAGGTCCTCGAGCGTGGCCGGTCTGAATCCAAGGGAGGAGGGATCAATGAGGAGTTGCGAGAGGTTTCCCCCGTCGTTGACCCAGACACGGGTGAGGCCGAGCGTCGAGATTTCGTCCATGCCCTGCCCCGCGTCGGCGGAACCATGCACGGCCCAGGCTCGCTTCCGGCCGAGCTTTCCGAGAATGCGCGCGAAGGCCTCGGGGAGCGTCGGATCGAAGACGCCAATGAGCTGGTATTCGGGGCGGGCCGGATTGAGGAGCGGGCCGATGAGGTTGAAAATGGTTCGGATGCCTTCCTCGGCAAGCATTTTTCGGACGGGCACGACGGCCTTGAACGCGGGATGGTAATGGGGCGCGAAAAGAAAGCCGAGGCGGTGGGTTCTCACGCACTCGGCGAGGCGGTCGGGCGGGAGGTCGATACGCACGCCGAGGGCCTCGAGCACGTCCGCGCCACCACTTTTGGAGGTGATTCCGCGGTTGCCGTGTTTGACGACGCAGGCGCCGCCGGCGGCAAGGACAAAGATGGAGGCGGTGGAGACATTGAAGAGGTCCAGTTTGTCTCCCCCGGTCCCACAGACGTCGAGGAGCGGACCGGAGATCGAATCGGGTGCCAATCCGGGATCGACGGCACGTTCGAGAAAGCATTCGACGAAGGCGGCGATCTCGTCCGGGGTTTCTCCCTTGATCGAGAGGGCCCGGAGGAAGGCCGCCTTGTCGTCTGGCCCGACGGATTCATCGAGCAGGGCGTCCGCGGCGGTGCCCGCCTGCGCGGGATCGAGGGGAGTGCCGGTCTGGAGTTGTTGAATGAGGTCTCGCATAGTCACGGGGCGCATTCTGGCGAAGAAGGATTCTTTGGATAGCAAAAAGTGGCGCGGGAGTTTCGCGTGCCGGGTTGGGGAGCGGTGGACACGACAGCGGTGGTCTTGGTGAAGGAGGGTTGCCGGAAGGAGGAGTTGCCCTTAGATTTACTCCAAGGCAAACGTATGGATTTTGACGAAAACGAAACCCTCAGTCTTCGTGGGGCGCTCATTCTAGCCGATCCCTCATTGCACGATTCCGGATTCACGCGGAGCGTGCTCCTTTTGACGAACCACTCGCTCGACGAGGGGGCGGTTGGTTTCATCATGAACAAGCCGACCGGAAAGGTTGTCGGGGATCTCCTGGCCATGGACGAATTTCCGGAATTGGCCGGTGTTCCGGTGATGTATGGGGGGCCGGTGAGCCAGGAACACCTTACCTTCGCGTCCTTCGCCTGGAATGAGAATAGCGGTGAATTCGAGTTTGTGACCCATCTTTCCACTTCCGATGCGGCGCACCGTCTCCATGAGGGCTACGCCGTCCGCGCCTTCGTGGGCTATGCGGGATGGTCTTCCGGGCAGTTGGAAGGGGAACTGAAACAACGGGCTTGGATTACGGGGCGCGCCGAAGCCAGACTACTCGAGGTCGAAACGTCGGATGGGATGTGGCGCGCGCTCTTGCGGGCGATGGGCCCATGGTTCCACCTTCTCGCGGAGACCCCCGAAGATCCCTCGCTCAACTAGCCGGGAGCTGGATTGAGGGGCTGGGTCAGGCGCCGCCAGAAAAAGTCGAGTTCTTCGGAAAGGATGCCGATCGCTTCCCCGGGCGTAGTCGGCGCGATCGCTTCCGTGTCGCCGACGGTTTCCGCCGCCGCACGGAGGGTCGCGAGGGCCTCCGGAGGAAGGGAGACGACATCGAGGGCCTGTCGTGCGGATGCGGGGATAGCGCTCCCGTCCAGGGGCGGCAGGTCGGGGAAGCCGCTGCCGGGTGGTGCGAAGGCGACGAGTTTCGCGCCGTGATAGGGTTCCTCGCCCGCTAGTTGAAAGAACGCCCTCCAGAACGTTGTGGCGTCTGGCTCCGCGAAGGCGAAGAGGATCTTCCGGTCGGGAAGATTCCAGCGGATAACGCGTCCATCGGGGCTGCCGGAGAGGAAGATCTCGGTACTGTCGATCACTGGTGACTGGTCGCCACACAGCGAGACAAGGCCCTGGAGGCTTGCGGGACCAAGGGACGTATCCCCTCTGTCAACCAAGGACGTCCGAAGATCGTCAAAACGCCTGAGCAGGGGATGCTCGTGGGTAAGTCCGCCATCATGGGCGGTGCTGCCGTTCGCGCGGTGGGGAGCCTTCGGCGGAGGGAGGGAGACGCTCGCGGGCGGTCTCGGAGGTTTTGAAGGAGGGGGCGGTGGAATTTTTGGGCCGCGGAGGGAGGCCAGCAAATCGCCGGTCTTCTTGAGGGCGGTAAGACCGTTTTCGGGCTCGGTGGCGTCCGGAGTCGGGGGCGATGTGAGGATCGCGTGTAAGGAGTGAGGGCCGTTAATGTAGGCATCCTCCGGGTCGTTGAGAAAAGGAGAGACGCCGGCGGAAGGAAAGGAATCATCGTCGTCCGGAGCAGCCTTCGATTTCGACCGGCGCAAGGTTTCGGCATCCATGAGGTCTGCCACCGACGGGATCTCCGCGCCGAACGCTCCAAGCAGACCGGTCGGGAATCCCTCGGTGATCGGATTCGGAAGGGAGGCGGAGTCGGGCGGTCCCTCCTGCGGTCCGTCGGTGCCCGCGAAGCGGTTCCAGGCTGCGCGCGCCTTCCGCAGCAAAGCCCGGGGCGAGAGATCGTCGCCATGGCAAAGGTCGAACTCGGAGAGAAAGCGGTTGGTCACTGCACCGGAAAGCCCTGCGGCATGGCACCTCAAGGCGATGAGATCGCGGGCCTCGTCGGGGCGAAAGGCGCCGAGGCGATGCGGGACGCCGGTGAGCCGGTCCGCAAGCGCGCTCGGCAGGCGGCTCCCGAAAGTGCTCTTCCATAAGTCGTCGTTGGTGGCAAGGATGCTTGTTTGGCCCGGTGAGAGATCCCGCAATTCCGCGAGCAAATACGCGATTCTCAGCCCCTCGCGAGATTCCCCGTGGAAGCAGTCGAGGTGGTCGAAGATGAAGACAACCGGTCGATTGATGGTGGCGATTCGGCAGAAATCGCCGAGGCGGCGCTTCGTGATTAGGGAACTGCCTCCACCGGGAGGGATATCGGGCACGCAGGCGTCGAGAAAGTCCGTCAGTTCCTCGGGCGAGCATTCGTTGGCATCATTCAGTATGCTAAGCCAGTAGGCGGCACCGGACTCGCTGGCTCCCCGGGCTTGGGCCAGAATGCGCGCCATGGCGGGACGGAGTTGCTCGAAATTATTCGTCAGCCAATCGCGGACGCTCCGATCACCGCTCTCCGGGTCGAAGAGGGAAAGGGAGTTTCCCGAAAGTCCGGCGGCGGCACTCTCGGGATTGGCGCTGGGAATGTCTCCCTTCTCGATCAGGCGCGCGGTGAGGATGCCGAAGATCTTTCTTGCCAGGGCCTGAACGCGCGCCGGATTCGAATGCACGGCCACGCTGCCGCGTTCAGGCGCGCGAAAGGCATCGAGGGTCTGCCTCAACAACGTGTGCCATGCGGGGGCCTCTTCGAGGTTGAATCGAACGGATACGACGGTGGCCTCGTTTTCGAGGCGTTTGCGAAGTTGGGCGAGGAGGTGACTTTTTCCGTAACCCGCACGCGGGGCCGTCAGAAGGATCGTTCCGCCGCGGGCACCCGTCGGGAGCTCCAATCCTTTCGCCGAAGCACCGTTGATTTCCTGGGACAAGGATCGGAGCATTCGGCCATGATGGGACGCCAAAGTTCTATCGCCGATGTGAATCACGCCGGGCTGGTCGCTGAAAATGTCGTCCTGAAAGGGATTCTGCATCGAGGATTACCGGCAACTCAAAAGAATGACGCTCATCCTATGCCGGGTTTTCCGGTGAAGATGAGACTAGAAAAAGCATTAATTACCTGCAATTCTAGTTTATTGTGGTTTTTATTGAAAGTATTTTCGAGCGGTTTGCGAAGTTTTTCCAATGCTTGTGTCTCAGATTTGTGAATCGATGGCGTGGAGCTCGGGATCCAGCTGCGGGTGGGTGTCGGTGAAACGGGAAGGGAAAAGTCTTCGATGACGAATCCGGAAGCGGCTTTATAGTATTCCGACATATGGAATCGTTTACTGACATCCTCAAAATGCCGTTCATCTGGGGCCTCGCTCTCGGACTCCTCTTCTTCACGCTCTCCTTCATGTCCGGTTGGAAAGTTCGCCGTGAATTCGCACGCTACAAGAAAATGCTCAGCGACAAGCTGGAGTTGGAAGCGGAGAATCTGGCGAAAGTGCAGGCCGGACGGAAGGAACTCGAGAAGGAGGCGGAGAACCTGAGGATGAAAGTGACGCAACTGCAGGAGCGGCCCGAGTCGAAACTGGGGCGTGAACTGGAGATTCTCGCCCGAGCGGAGAAGAGTCTCATGATCAACGCCCCGGGATTCGCGCCGGCTTGGGAGACGGCCAAGGCCCGAGCCGCCGAGGAATTGACTGCTGAAGAGAGTGGCAAGAGCCTGCCGCAGCGTCTCTTTCGTCGCTTTTTCGGACAGGGGGCGACCGGGGAGAAGGAGGGGCAGGTTGAAATGCTCCCGGAAGCCGCCGGGGCGTCGACGGCGACCGAGTCGAACCGCGCGTCTGGGGAAGTCCGTGACTCGCAGGTCGCCCACTAGCCGGGCTCAACGGGGGAGCGCCTCAATGTATTCCAGAGCCTTGTCATAGCTGCACTGCGTGAGGAAATGATCGAGGCGGGCGTGGATGCGGCCCCGCATGCGGGAATGGACGTGGTTGATGGCGAGGGAAACAGACTTCAGCTTCGCGAGCTGGCCGTCGGGGTCGCGGTCGCGCCAGTCGTGATCGGTGATCGTCTTGAGGCGCTCGTGAAGGAGGAGGGCGAGCGCGGAAAGTTCGGCGTTCAGTGCTGGATCGGATTCGGCGGGCATACGGGAATTATGGGAGAGAAGTGGACATCCGGCAAGGGCTTGCTATTGATTAAGCTTTCCGAACCAAAAGGGTTCGACGGCGGAGGCGGGACGGTCTAGGGTTCCCGCCGTGCACGATCTGTTCAAACCCATCGATTGGGCCGTAGTCTTCGGATACATGGCCCTTACCACGCTCGTCGGTCACCTGATGAGTGGCAAGCAGGCGACCATTCGGGACTTCTTCCTCGGTGGGCGCTCGCTTCCTTGGCTCGCCGTCACGGGCTCGATCATCGCGACGGAGATCAGCGGGGTGACTTTCATTGGCGTGCCGGGGGCCGTCTATGCGATGAAAGGCGATTTCACCTATCTCCAATGGGCGATTGGATCGATTCTCGCGAGAGTGGTCGTCGGGGTGTACTTCGTGAAGGTTTTTTACGAGAAGGAGATTTACAGCCCTTACGATTACATGGGCAATCGGCTCGGATCGCCGGTGAAGACCCTCGCTACCGTATTTTTCTCCGTGGGCAGCATCCTCGCCCAAAGTGTTCGTGTGCTTGTCGCGGCTTTGCCGCTGAAGATCGTGACCCCCATGCCCTTCGAATGGTGCGTGGTCGTCATTGGGGTCTTCGCCATCGGTTGGACGCTCATGGGGGGGATGCAGACGGTCATTTGGACGGATGTCATGCAATTCGCGCTTTTTGCCGTCGGCGGAACCGTCGCGTTGTTCTCGATCGCCGCCGAACTGCCCGGAGGACTCGGGGAAATCATCGACACCGCAGGGAAAGCGGGGAAGATGAATCTCTGGAATACCGAATTCGGATTTGGGAAGGAACTGGAATTCACCCTCTGGGTCGCGCTTTTGGCCGTGCCCTTCCAGAATCTGACCGCCTTCGGAGTGGATCAGCTCAACGCACAGCGGATGTTCTGTTGCCGCTCGGCGTCGGCGGCGCGGAAGGCGATCATTTTCAGTTCGGTGGGCCAGTTGCTCACCCTGCTCATGATGATGGTGGGGGCCGCCCTTTGGGT
>JAHEDC010000570.1 GCA_024641425.1 Verrucomicrobiales bacterium
CTGGATCGGGTGGGGCGGCAATTGCGCACTGTCCCCGATGGGAGCGAAGTGCCCCTCTCGCCGAAGGAGTACGCCTTACTCGAATACTTCGTTGAACGCCCTGACCGCGCGCTGAGTCGCGAGCAGATAATGAATGCGGTCTGGGGGTACGGCTGCCTCGTCACTCCTCGCAGCATCGACCGCTTCGTAACCGGCTTGCGGAAAAAGATCGAGAGGGTTCCGGAAAAACCGCGCCACCTCCTTACCGTCCGTGAGTTCGGTTACAAATTCCGGAGTTGAGCTGGCTTCAAGCGGGTAACCCCGGGTATTACTGATCCAGTTCTTCCTGGATCTCCCGGTTGTCGCGGAGTTTCGCGGCTTCCTTTTCGATCCTCTCCTGGCTGGCCTCGATCTCCGCGATCGCGGCCGAAAGCTGGTTTCGGTTGCCGAATTCCTTGTCACCGTAGCGCCGGACAACGATCAGGAAGTCGCTGACCGAGGTGAAGTAGGGGACGGTGCGGGGATCAAGCTTCTTGCGGATGTGCCCGAGCTTGACCATGGCGGACTGGTATTCCTTCCCGCCGAGATCCTCGAACTCCTTCCGGGCGATCGCTTCCAGGAACGGGGCCGTGGTCTTGTCGATGGCGATAAACGAGCCCGCGAGGGAGAGCCTGGTCGGTGCCTTCCGGAGCGCGGCACGGAGAATCATCTCGGCGGAGAGATGATGAGGGGTCCGCTGGATGATAGCGCGAAGAATGGCCTGCGATTCCTTGGAATTCATGCGGGCGAGTCCGGCCTTCTGGAGTCTCGCGAAATCGTCGATGCTTTGCTGCACGTTGGCCGGGCGCTCGGCGAGGGCGAGGTCGCGGGCCTGGTCGAGGGTGTCGATGGTGAAGACCTGAATGCCCGCGAGCGTCTTGTAGTCGCCCATCGCCGCCATGTCCTCTACCGCGAGCCGGTTCCCTACCGGGATCCCGATGATCTCGCACTTGCGCTTGGTCGCGCCGCCGATTTTCGACTCCACGCCGCCCACCGGCTGTACGCTGAGGTCGGAGTTCAGGTCGCCGGTGACGGCGAAATTCGAATCGTATTTCGCGTCCTGGATGAGACCGTCAAGGAGAAGCGCGCAGGCGACGGCGGCGGAAGGGCCGTCCTTCGGGGAATACTTGTTCTCGAAGGAAAGCTGGGCCGAATAGCCGTGAGGCCACGCCCCGTAGGAGACCTGGAGCCCGCGGACGACAGAATCCAGCGCCGTCCTCATGTCGTCGCCGACATCCTGGTTGAATTGAAGGGAAAGGGGATCCGTCCCGCCGGTCTTCACCGAGGTGATGGTCAGGTTCTGCGCGAACCCCGCCATTTCGCCTTTTCCAATCTCGCTGACGAGCAGGGCTTTGAGCTGCTGGATCGAGCCCTTGACCTCAAGATCCTTCTCCGGAGCCGTCTCGGCGGCGCTCGATGATAGCATACTCGCGGACCCGACAACCCAAAGGAATGACGAGGAAATGAACCCGAACCTTTTCATGATAGGACGAGCATAGAGGAAATTCCAAGGAAGGGGAATTGGATTCTCGAAGGGGATGTCTCGGTCGACGTGGCATCAGGCTTTTCTTGCCAGGGGGGACGCCATTGGACTTTAATGCCCCCATGGTGGAACCTCATCAAACCTGCAGGAATTGCGGCGGCATGCTGCGGCCTGGCTTACCGGGCGGCTTTTGCCCGAAATGCATGTTCGGGGTAAATACGGCGTCGGGAGAGACCGGTGCCACGGCACCTTCGGACAGCGGCAGTGCTCCAACGGTCGCGAGCCGTGATGGGGAAAAACACCGGGCGGCCCGGGAGGTCGGAATCGAGAACCAGGAAATCGGCAATTACAAGGTGTTGCAAAAGCTGGGAGAGGGAGGTTTCGGGGTGGTCTACATGGCGGAGCAATTGCGTCCGGTGAGGCGGAGGGTCGCGCTGAAGATCATCAAGGTCGGAATGGACACGCACGAGATCGTGGCCCGTTTCGAGGCGGAACGGCAGGCCCTCGCGATGATGGAGCATCCCGGGATCGCCAAAGTCTTCGACGCCGGCGCAACGGATACGGGACGTCCGTATTTCGTCATGGAACTCGTGAAGGGGATTCCGATCACGCAGTACTGCGACGAGCAGCGGAAGGATACCCGGGAACGGCTCGAGCTCTTCGTCGAAGTGTGTCATGCGATCCAGCACGCGCACCAGAAGGGTGTCATCCACAGGGATTTGAAACCCTCGAACGTGATGGTTTCGATCAACGGTGACAAGCCGATTCCGAAGGTCATCGACTTTGGCATCGCGAAGGCGACGCATCAGCCGCTGACGGACCGAACGCTGGTTACGCGGCTAGAGCAATTCGTGGGAACGCCGATGTACATGAGTCCCGAGCAGGCGCAGATGAGCGGACTGGACATCGACACGCGAAGCGATATTTACTCGCTGGGGGTTCTTCTCTACGAGTTGCTCACCGGGCAGACCCCTTTCGGGAAGGAAATACTGATAAAGAGTGGCGTGGATGCCTTCCGGCGCATCATCCGGGAGGAGGAGCCGCAGAGGCCATCGACGCGGCTGAGCACGATGAAGGGAGGGGAGCTGAAGGAACTGGCGAAGTTTCATCGGGTGGAAGCGAGGCAATGGAGTTCGCTGATTCGCGGAGACCTGGATTGGATTGTGATGAAAGCGATGGAAAAAGACCGGACGCGTCGCTATGAATCCGCAAGCGGCCTGGCGGCGGACATCGTAAGACATCTCAACAACGAACCGGTGTCGGCGGCGGCGCCGAGTGTGTCCTACACGTTGGCGAAGTTCGCCCGTCGAAACCGGAAGGTTCTTCTGGCCGCCATCGCGGTCGGGTTGGCATTGGTTGCCGGAACAGTGGTAAGTACGACTCTGGCAGTCGTGGCGACACGGGCGAAGCGGGAATTGAAGGCGAGCAACGTGAGCCTGAAGGCGGCGAATGATCTGGCGGCGGAACGGCTCGACGCGTCCTACCACGCGCAAGGCGAGATGTGGCTGAGCCGGGCCCGGCAGATGCTCTATGAGAAGCGCTATCTGGGCGCGCGGATCACGGCGGGGAGAGCCATCGGATTCGAGGGCTTCGGGCGTGAAAGCCGCGACGAGCTGTTTGGCCGGAAGTACCCCGTCTTGCTGGAATCCGGGAGTGAAGGGTGGTTCCAGGCACGCCGGATTGTCGGCGGGGAGTTCGACTACCCGATGCTCTGGGCGCGCATGGGAACGGCCGACGGCGGGGTGGTCGGCCACACCGAATTGGTGCGCGAAGTGGTTTTCAGTCCGGACGGGAGCATGCTCGCGACGGCGAGTTTCGATCACACAATTCGCCTGTGGGATCCTTCGACAGGCGAGCCGATCGGCGAGCCTCTGCGAGGGCACGAAGGAGTGGTGTGGGCGGTCGCGTTCAGTCCGGATGGTTCTTTGCTGGCTTCCTGTGGAGACAAGGGCGAGCTTACGCTGTGGGAATTGAAGACCCGCTCGCCGCGACGCCTGGCATCGGGTTCGAGCGCGCTTTTCTCGGTGGCCTTCGATCCGGATGGAACGCGATTGGCAACGGGCGGTTACGACCGGGACATACGTCTTTGGGATGTCGCCAGCGGCCAGCCCATCGGGAACCCGCTTCAGGCCCACACGAGCATCGTATACGACCTTTGTTTCGATCCGACCGGCGCGCGGCTGGCTTCCGTCGGAAGGGACAACACCCTCCGGCTTTGGAATGTCGAGCCGACAGCGGAAACCTTCCCCGAGATCGGTCACCGCGAATTACCGGATGTCCTTCGGACGGTTGCCTTTCATCCGGATGGCGGCAGAGTGGCGACAGCCGGCGATGCGGGGGCGGTGAATTTCTGGACCCTACCGGATCTCGACCA
>JAHEDC010000108.1:0-9432 GCA_024641425.1 Verrucomicrobiales bacterium
TTTCTCGGCGAGGCGGCGGGTTGATCCGGGAAGCATGGTGCTCCGGAAGACGATCCGGTGCGTCGGCTTGTCGCCCAGGGCGTCGCGGATTTGCCCGGACACGGCCTCGACGTATTCGAGGTTGAGGGCTCCGTCGGCATCGCAGGGGGTGCCGACGCAGATGATCGACACGTCGGAGGCCGCGACGGCGGCGGCGACATCGGAGGTCGCGCGAAGGGTGCCGTCAGCGATGCCCGCGGCGAGCAGGCGATCGAGACCCGGTTCATGGATCGGTGCCTTGCCCTCGTTGATCCGGGCCACTTTCTCGGGATGCACGTCCACGCCGATCACCCTGCAGCCCTGGGAACTCAGGCAGCCTGCCGCGACGCTTCCCACATAACCGAGTCCGAAGATACTGATGGATGTCATGCGGGAAATGTCGAAAAACCGATCGCCGGCAGCCGAACGATACCGGTTTCGAAAAAGCGCGAAGACTAGCACCGATCGCCCTGTCTTGCCACAAATTTCAAACCGCTGGGAGTCAACAAGACGCTTCGATGCGGCTTTGGCGCGACGAGCCCGTTCACGGCTCGGTCTTCTTTTTCTTTCTTCCCTTCCTTTTGCCAGCCGTCACGTCCGGTTCAAAGGCGGGGTTCGCCTCGGTGGGCATGATCGCTCCGATCGACTTTTGCCAGGCCAGCAGATCCGCGAGCAAGGCGTCGCGTTTTTCGGGCTCCGTGGCCGCGACGTTGACGCGCTCGCCGATGTCTCCCGCAAGGTTGTAGAGTTCGACCGCGCCGTTTTCTGGTAGCTTGTCACGGCCTCCGTCGAGCATCCATTCCTCGTGATAGAGGTGCAATTTCCAATCGCCCTTATGGATGACACTGACGGGGCGACTACGGAATCCGGTGCGGACGTCGAGTTCCCGGCCACGGAGGACCGGACTGTCGAGGTAGCCGGGGAAATGCCAGAAAAGGGCCTCTCGGGCGAGGGTCTTTCCTCCCTTGAAAAGGGGAAGCAGGCTTTCGCCGTCGAGGGTCACTCCCTCGGTCGGAGAGGCTCCCGCGACATCGAGGAAAGTGGGATATAGATCGACGTTGATGACGGGGGTATCGCAGCGCGTTCCCGGGGCAACGACGCCCGGCCAGAAGGCGATGAACGGCTCGCGGATGCCGCCCTCGTAGTAGCCTCCCTTGCTGCCGCGCAAGGGCTCCTGGGACGACTGCTGGGTCGCGCCGTTGTCGCTGGTGAAAACCAGAAGGGTGTTCTTTTCGAGATCCAGTTCCCGGAGTTTCGCGACGAGCAGGCCGACGCTGTCGTCGAGTGCGTGGACGCAGGCGGCATAGAGGGCGTCCTTGTGCTCTTCGCCGGGTGTCTTGGATTTGAAATGCGCGACGACCTCGGGTTTTCCCTGCAAGGGGCCGTGGATCGCGTGGTGGGCGAGGTAGCAGAAGAAGGGGCCTTCCTTCTTCTCCTCGATGAATGCACAGGCTTTCCGGGTGAGCGCGTAGACGCCCTTCGGATCCTCGGGAGGGCCCTTCTTGTTGCCTTCGCTCCCTTCCTTCAATTCCCCTTCGCCGAAGGAATCGAAAGAGACGTCGAATCCCTGCTCGGTGGGAAGCGCGCCGTCCTTGCCCGCGAGGTGCCATTTGCCAAAATGCCCCGTGGCATAACCCGCTGCCTTCAGCGCGTCGGCGACGGTTACGACGGAGGGCGGGAGCCCGTTCCTGTTCGGCACCGGGACAAGGCGCATCGATGCTTTCGGACCGCGGTCGGTACTGCCGACGGCGTAGACGTGGTGGCGTGGCGTGTAGCTACCCGAGAGCAGACAGGCGCGGGAGGGAGCACAGTTTCCCGCGGCGGCGTAGGCCGCGGTGAAGACCATTCCTTCCGATGCCAACTTGTCGAGGTGCGGGGTCTCGAAGAAATCAGCGCCGTGGAAGGCGACATCCTTCCACCCGAGGTCGTCGGCGAAGACAAGGACGATGTTCGGTTTCTCCGCTCCGCGGGAGATCGGGGAAAGGACGACGAGCAATGCGAGGGCGAGGATTTTCATGGCGGGAGTCATGCTGCCATTTCTATCGGTTCTTTCCAAGGCAACACTTCTTGTATTTCTTGCCGCTTCCACAGGGACAGGGATCGTTGCGTCCGATCATGTCGGCGGTCGGAACGACGAATGGAAGGCCGGCTTCCATTCGGGTGAGGGCGGCACCGATTCGCGCGTTGGCTCCGAGCCGCGCGTCTTGTGCGCATCCCTTTCCGGGAATGGCCACCATCCTTTTGCTAGGAAAGCCGATCGAGCAGGGCCGTCAGGGCGGGATAGTCGATCTTGGCGTTGTGCCGACGGTCGAGGGGGATCCTGTCGATTTCGACGACGCGGTCGAGGTCGAAGCGGGCGGGATCGACGGCTGCGGAAGGTGCGGCGCGCTCGCGGACAAGGAGGCGTTCCCCTTTACGGGCGACGACAGCGCAGCGGCCAACCTCGGGCTCGAAACTGAGCGCGCATTCGACGGCGAAAGGGAAGACCGTGCCCCGCGCATCCCGGATCGTTGCGGCGCAGCGGCCGAGAAGCCACAGGCGCCCGTCGGGGGCGAGAAGGCCGGCGTCGCCGGTGCGGTGCCAGATCTCGCCGTCGACCTTGAACTTCGTCTCGCGATCGCCTTGTCCGTCGAGGTAGCCTTTCAATACATGGTCGCCGCTGACGACGATCTCGCCGGGAGTGCCGGGCGCGCATTCCACGGCTGAGAAAGCGGCCTCGTCGAGAGCCCCGATTTCCTGCCCCCACTGGTCGCGGATGACACGGAGCCGGATCGCGGCGGACGGACGTCCGGCGAGGAGGCCGGCTCCGTTTTTCATCGCCTTGAGGTCGTCGGGGGACATCTCGGCGTGCGGGCAGTGGGCGATGGGTTCGGCTTCGGTGGAGCCGTAGACGGCGTCGACGTGGGCGCCGGGCGCGAGGCGGGCGAGTTCCTGGAGAAGCCGGGGGAAAACGGGCGCGCCGCCCGTGTAGATCTTTTTCAGCGGGGAAAGATCGGCCTTCCCCCGGACAAGGCACTCAAGGAACGCGGGGGAAGCGGCGACGCGGGAGATGTGTTCGTCGCGGATCTGGGCCGCGACGGCGGGAACGTCGGCTTCGCCGGGTTTGGCGAGATCGGTATCGGCGAGGACGCAGGTGATGCCGGAAGCGAGACTGGAAAGCACGAAGACCGGCAGGGTGACGAGTTCGATTTCACCGGGGACCTGGGCGAGCGCCTCGCGGAGGACCTCGTGCTGGGCGAGGAGGAATCCATGGCTGCGGACGGAGGCTTTCGGGTGCCCGGTGCTCCCGCTGGTGAAGGTAACGAGGGCCGGTGTCGCGGACGAAACCTCGGTCGGGAGGTCGGTGGCGAGGTCCTCGGTGAGTTTCCAGGGGCGGGATCCGGGCAGGGGAAGCGGGCCGGTATGAAAGTGCCGGTAAATGCGCCGCACGGCCGGAGAGAGAATGCGGAGGAGATGGGCCTTGGGACTACCGAAAAAGGCCTGCGGCGGCAGCGTCCGACAGCATCGGGCGATGTGTTTGGTACCGGCCGATGGATCGACGAACATCGCCCGCATCCCGCCGCGCAGGGCGGCAAGGAGGCCGGTGTAGAGTTCGATGGAGATAGGATGGACGAAAAGGATGACATTGCCGGGGCGCAATCCCGCATCGAGGAAGAGGTCGGCCCCACGGGCGGTGTCCTCGGCGAGTTCCCGGAAACAGATGGCGCGACGCACGCCCCGGTGGCGCTCGATGAGGGCGATTTCTTCGCCGCGCTGCCGGGCTTGGTTGTCGAGGAGATTGACGAGGTTCATGCGGGTGGAACGAGGGGTTTGTGGAAAAGGGTGTATTCGCGGAAAACCCGGCCGCCGTGGCGGGCGCTGGTCTGGCAGGAGGGATTGGCTTCGTGCTTGAGGGCGTGGATGGCTTCGTTCATTCCCTTCGCGCACGCCGCGGCGTGGACTTGCTCGAGAAGGACGGCACCCAATCCGGCGAAGGCGCGGTCGGGATGCCGGGCGAGGGTTTTCACAATTAGCGTCGGCCCATCGCGAAGGCAGAAGACGAAGCCCGCCACCGTTTCCCCCTGTTCCGCGATAAGGACGAGATCAGGATCGACCAGAGGCTCCGCTTTCGCATAGAGGGCAACGAATTCGTCTTCGGTAATGGGTGTGTAGAGGAAGTTCGAGGCGAAGCTCCGGAGGCAGGTCGCGAAGATCCGGCGCAACTCGCCCGCGTAATCGTCGAGGCGCAGTCGGCGGATGCGGACACCCTGCGCCTCCAGCCGGGAACGCGCTCGCGAGGCGGCGCAGGCGGCATCGAGGGGGGCGACCGAGGACACGTAGCGGGCGAGGGGCTGCCAGTCGGCGGTGGCGAAGGCCCGTGGCCATTCCGGCGGATTCGCGGGTTCCATGAGAAAGGGCGGGCGGTTCTCGGCTCCGCCGGTGACAAGGCGGTATTCCCGCCAGGTGCTGCCATTCATCGGTCCGATCGCGACGGCGCAACCTTCGTGCCGGAGGGTGGCCTCGGACTCGGCGAGAATACGGGCGGCATCCGCGGCATCACGGGGCGCGAAATTCCCGACGATGCCGCAGGGCAGGGAATCACCGGGAAGTTGCGGCGTTCGGTCGCCCCACCAGAGGGCGGCGCCGTCGAGTTGGAAAGAGGGCGGTTTCATGGCAAATCAGAGCGGCGGGAGAAGGAAGGCGGCGAAGGAGAGGGCAAGGGAGATGGCCGCCTGGATCCACCAGCGGCGTGCGTCTCCGGGAGGATCGGGACGGATTTCCACGAACCGCTCGAAAAGGAGGCCGCCCAGCGGAAGCAGGACAAGGGCCAGCCCTCCGTGGGCGAGCAGCAGGGTCGAGGGCGGAACCGCGAGCAACTCGAAGAGATAGACGAGCAACCCCGCAGCGAGGGAGGCGCGGGCGATGCGCGCGCCCTTCCCGCGCTTCGGATCGATCACGGAGAGCGTCGTGCCCCCGAGGATGGCGAGGTGCGCGGCGAGGGCGAGAAGGAAGGGCGCGAGGAATCGTAAATCCTGTCCGAAGCGCTCGGCGATGGCCCAGGGGAGGCACGATCCGGTGATGGAGAAAACGGCGAGCAGGTTGTGCGGGGAGGGGCTGACCGCGCGGACCCGGCGGGTGACCGACACATGCTTCCCGAAGAGAACGAGGAAGGGGACGAGGAAGGGAAAGCCACCAAGGCACCAGCAGCCGAAGGCAAGCATCACGCCGCCGGTCAATCCGCCGCCGTCCAAGGTGCTCTCCTTTCTCAGCAGGAGGACGCTCGCCAGAAGCAGGACGATGACGACAAGGCGACTGGCCAGCGCCGCGGGCGCCATCTCCAGATACTGCTGGAGCAAAAGGCACGCGCCAACGGGCACCACGAAATTGTCGAGACCGCGCGTCGTGATGGCCTCCACCAGCATCACCATGGTGGCGAGGATAGCGGCGGCAAGCAGGGATTCGGTCCGGCCGATGTCGGACAGGAGAAGCAGGGGGACGTGGGCGGCGAAAAAGGCGACGAGCAGGAAGGCGATGCAGCCCTCGATACTCTTCGTTCCGGACAAGGTCGCGAAAGGCGTTCTGCCATAGCGGATGCCCGCGAGGGCTCCGGCGGCGTCCGCGATGGTGAGGATCAGGATGGGCACGCAGTAGAGAATGCTGTTGCCCTTCGCGATCCAGAAGACAAGGGCCACGCCGAGGGTAAACCAGAACTCGCCCAGTGAAACGCGCGCGATGCCGTGCAACGCCTCTCCCGCGCCGGCACGGAGGACGGGCACGACCCTGACGCAGAAAAGTCCTGCCATGGCGAGGAGGCAGAGGACGAGCACCGGCCAGCGTTCGGAGAAGATCCACGGGAAGGTCAGCGTGACGAGGCCCATCCCGATGTGCACCAGCTTTCGCGCCGATTCCGGCTGCCAGCGGAGGGCGCGCGCGAGGGCCGTCGCCCCGAAGAGCAGGCCGGTCAGCGCGAGGCAAACGAGAAGGATGGCGACGAAGGGATTCAAAGGTGGAACCACTGTCCCTTCATCCGGCACGTATGACGAGGGAAATCAGGTACCGCTACCGACGGATTCAAGGACGCTCCTTCCGATCCCGTTCCCCGCTTCTCTCCCGCACGCTCGCCGAATGGCTGCCCCTCAGTTCTGTGGCACACGTGAGGCCGGCGAAGGAAAAATCGGCCTGAACGGGCGCGCCCGGGTGCCGCTGGGCCTGACGTCGATTTTCAGTCGCCATCTCAATCGAGCGTCTGCCGGTAGCGTTTGATGCCGAGGGTGAGTATCACGGCGGCGAAGAGGGTGATCGGCCACAGTTCGGGAAGGATCTCGTGGAGTCCGTTTCCCTTGAGGAGGATGCCGCGCACGATGCGCAGGAAATGGGTGAGCGGCAGCACCTCGCCGATGACCTGGGCCCAGTGCGGCATGCCACGGAAGGGGAACATGAAACCGGAAAGGAGAATCGAGGGCAGGAAGACGAAGAATGTCATCTGCATCGCCTGGAGCTGGTTCTTCGCGACGGTGGAGAAGGTGATGCCCATCGCGAGGTTCGCCGCGATGAAGACGAGCGCGACGAGAAGGAGGAGCGGAAGGCTGCCGCGCATCGGGACGTGGAAGAGGAAATGCGCGGCCAGCAGGATGACCGTCACCTGGATGTATCCCACCACGATGTAGGGGACGATCTTTCCGACCAGCACCTCGGTGGGGCGGGTCGGCATCGAGAGGAGGTTCTCCATCGTGCCGCGCTCGCGCTCGCGGGTCATGGCGAGTCCCGTGATCATGATCATCGTCATGGTCAGGATCACGCCCATGAGTCCGGGGACGATGTTGTATTGGGTAACGGCTTCCGGATTGTAGAGCGCGTGCACCCGGAGTTCGACCGGATCGGCGCCGGGAGCGAGGAAGGCGAGGGGCCCTTTGAGATCGTTCTGAAGGGCGGAACGGATTAAGGTTCCGAGGGAGGAGAGGGCATTGCCGGTGGCGGCGGGATCGGAGGCGTCGGCCTCGACAAGCAGCACCGGGCGGTCGCCCCGGAGCAGGTCGCGGGAAAAGTCCTCCGGGATGTTGATGACGAACTGCACCTCGCCCCGCGCGAGGGCGTCGCGGGCTTCCCGCTCGCTGCGCACTTCCCGGACGAAGTGGAAATACGTGCTGTTCCGGAGCGCGGAAAGGAGGGCCCGGCTTTGCGGCCCCTGGTCGGCGGAAAGCACCGCGGCGGGCAGATGCCGCGGGTCGGAATTGATCGCGTATCCGAAAAGCGTGAGCTGGAGCAGCGGGATGCCGAGGATCATCGCGAAGGTGAGCCGGTCCCGTTTCATCTGGACGAATTCCTTCACCACGATGCCCCACAGGCGCGCGAATGAGATGCGATGGCCCCGTTTCATGGCGCGAAAGTGTCCTTGGATTCTCCCATGAGGTGGATGAAGACGTCCTCCAGTCCGGAGGGAATCCGCTGCCAGCGGTGGCGGTCGGTGCGGAAAGGCGCGATGGCCGCCTCGAGGGCTTCGGGATCGTCGCCGCTGACGTGCAGGGTGGTACCGAAGGCCACTGCCTCCTGGACGCCGGGACGCCGGCGGATCTCTTCGGCGAGCTTCAGCAGATCCGGCCCGCTGACCGACCAGGTGGTGAGACCCGCGCCCGCGATCACCTCCGCGACCGTACCGTGCGCGAGCAGCTTGCCATACGAGAGGTAGGCCAGCCGGTGGCAGCGCTCGGCCTCGTCCATATAGTGGGTAGTGATGAGAAAGGTCAGTCCCTCGGCCGCGAGCTGGTGGATCTGCTCCCAGAAATCCCGCCGCGCCTTGGGATCCACGCCCGCCGTCGGCTCGTCGAGCAGAAGGAGTCTCGGCTTGTGGAGGAGGCAGGCCGCCAGCGCGAGGCGTTGCTTCCATCCGCCCGAAAGCTGCCCCGCGAGTTGCTTGCGTCGGCCCGCCAGCCCGAGATCCTCGAGGCTCCGCCGCACCGTGGCGCGGCGATCCTTCACCCCGTACATCCGGGCCACGAAGTCGAGGTTCTCGGCGAGGCTCAGATCCTCGTAGAAACTGAAACGCTGGGTCATGTAGCCGACCTGCCGCTTGATCTCCTCGCTTTCGTTGATGACATCGAAGCCCAGACAGGTCCCGCTTCCGGCGTCGGCCCGGAGCAAGCCGCAGAGCATCCGGATGAACGTCGTCTTGCCGCTGCCGTTGGGCCCGAGGAAACCATAGATTTCGCCCGCCCGCACCTGCAGGTCGATCGCGTCGACGACGGTTTGCCCTCCGAACCGCTTGGTCATGCCCCGCACGTCGATGGCGAATTCCCTGTCCATGACCCCTACGGTTCGAAGGTGACGTCGACCGGTTGGCCCGGATGCAGCTTGGCCGCCGTTTCGGCATCGAAGACGGCCTCGATCATGAAGACCAGCTTGTCCCGCGTCTCCTGGCTGTAAATGACCGGCGGCGTGTATTCGGCCTGCGGCGAAAGGAAGCTCACCTTTCCGGCGAATGGATCGCCGACGCCATCCACCCGCACCCGCACCGTGTCGCCGACCGCGATCTTCCCGATGTCCGCCTCGGGCACGAACGCGCGCACCTTGAGGTTGCCCGGCGGAAGCAACGCGACCACGGGACGCCCCGCCGCCACCCATTCGCCTTCCCGGAAGAGGGTGTCGAAAACGAGGCCTGCGGCCGGGGCGGTCTGGCTCTTTTGCGCGAGATCCCACTCGGCCTTGGCCAGCCCCGCTTCGAGGGCCCGCACGTTCGCGTCCGCCGCCGCAATGCGATCGTCCCGCGATCCCAGTTCCGCTGTCTTCCGTTCCGCTTCCAATTCGGCAATCCGCTGTTGATCCCGATCCCGCGCCGCCCTCGCCTGGTCCTGCGCCTGCTCGGAAATCGCGCCCGTTCCGGACAAGGCCGTCAGCCTTGAGAGATCCTTCTCCGAGAGCACGAGCGCGGCCCGGCTCTGCGCGAGCTGGGCCTCGAGCGACGCCAACTCTGTCGGACGCCTTCCCTTCTTCGCATCCTCCAGCAGCGCCCGGCCCTCCGCGAGCCGTTGCATCGCCTGCGCCCGTGCGGCATCCTCGGCGACGTGCTCCAGCGCGAAAAGCGGCGCGTCCGCCTCGACTTGCGCCCCGCGTTGCGCCGAGAGCGTCTCCACGGCACCGGGGAGGGGAGAGGACACGTAAACGAACTCGCCCTCGACGTAGCCTTGGAGCGCGTCGCTCTCGGTTTTTCCGCACCCCGCGAGAAGACCGGAAAGGAGGGCGAGCGCGAGGATTCCCGGACGGCATCTGAGGGATGTCGAGACCATCGCACTCATGGGATCTTCCTTCCTTTCTGGGTGAGCACGCCTTCGAGGAAAAGGGTGACGATGCCGGAGATACCGGCTTTCGCGGAGAGCCCGAGTTCGGCCAGTTTCCGCGGATTCATCACGGCATCGGTGGCGCCGAGGAGCGCTTCCATCA
>JAHEDC010000108.1:9442-14632 GCA_024641425.1 Verrucomicrobiales bacterium
CTCCGCGCCTGCACCGTCTCGAAAAGCGCGGGGGCCTCCCGCGCCATGTCCCGCAGGAAAGGCGGCTGCAACTCGTCCGCATGGCCCCGCACGCAGACCAACAAGTCCTTCAGGGCCCCGGGAAAATCATTCACCGATCCCTCCGCCACCTGTCCGAGATCCTCGTCCGCGGTGCGGAGCTTGTCCTCGATCACCGCCTTGAGCAGCGCCTTCTTGCTCGCGAAATGCGCGTAGAGCGTCTTCTTGCTCATCGCCAGCTCGGCCGCCAGGTCATCCATCGTCACGCCCCGGAATCCATGGGCGAGGAAATGCCGCCGCGCCTGCGCCACAATGCGTTGTTTCGGCGCTCCCTCGCTCGTCGCGGGGGAAGGCTCAAGACGGTCGGGAAAAAGCATGGCGGGTGCGAACGTTGGAAACTATTTGAGTGTATTGCGTTTCCAAGCGGATGCAACCGGAACTTCGCGTCGTCGCTCCGATGGAGGATTACGGCTCCCCTTGATCCTCCTCCTTCGCCAGCATCCGGTTCGCCCATTCGATGAAGGATTTCATGTTCGTGCGGTCCTCGTGGCCTCCGTCGTGCTGCCGCCAGGCGAGGGGGCCATCGAGGAGACCGGCGTTGACCGGCGGCATTTTGGCCGTGCGATAGTCCTCGTTCTCGCCGAGGCCCTTGGCCCCGAGGAGTCGGAAGGCCGGGCTGGCGGCCACCGTCGCCATGTAGCTGCCCTGTTGATCGAGCCAAAGCGCGTCGCCCTTCGCCGGAATGCCGTAACTGATGAAGGTGGGGCGGGGGGCGCAGAGGGCGATGAGCTGGTGGGAATCGACCGGCATGTCGGCGGCGGTCCTACTCCCGAAAGTGGCTTCCGCGGCCCCGTATTTCAGGTAGTTCCCGGCCATCCAGTGGTATTCGCCGGAGCCGGTCAGGTTCTCGACGGCCTCGCCGAAATTCCGGCGGTTCGGCTTCGCGCCGCCCGCGCCGGACGAACCCACGAGAGCCACGGCGAAGCGCGGTTCAAAGGCGAGGGTGACAAGCGCGGCCTTGCCGTAGCGCGACACGCCTTCGATCCCGACGCGCTTCGCGTCGACGGCGGCGTCCGTCTCCAGGTAATCGAGTCCCCGCGCCGCGCCCCAGGCCCAGGCGCGCAGGGAGCCCCAGTCGTCCGGTTTCCGGGGGCGTCCCTTGTTGACGAGTCCGATGATGCCTTTCGTCAGGCCCGCGCCATTGTCGGCCTGCACGCTGCCGGGATTAAGGATGGCGTATCCCCAGCCGGCGGCGATCAATTGCTCGCTCGAGGGCGGATCGGCGAAATTTCCGCCTCCGAATCCCCCTCGCGCGGGCGGTGCCGGATCGCCCGCCTTGCGCGGCATCGTATCGCCCCCGAAGAAGCCCCCGAACATCATGAGCAGCGGCACCGGGCCGTCCGCCTTGAGCGGCGTCACCACCGTCATCTGGATCTTCACCTCGATCACCGGAAAGCCCGCGTTTTCCACCGTTCCGACCAGCCGCCGGGCTTTCACGGGAATCTCCCCGACCACCCGGTCGTCGGCCGCCTCGCTGATGCTCCAGCTCACTTTCGGAACCTCCTTCGGCACGCGCCCGTAGATCTCGCGCTCGAAGTCCTCGACGATTTCCGGTCGGCGCTTCCGCCACCAATCCTCGGCCGTCGCCACCTTGTCCCAGTTCCGCAGTACGAGGAGTTCCGGGTAGTCGGGATAAGGATTCGCGATCGCCTCGTCGGTATTGGCCGCGTTCGGAGCCTTCGGATTCCCGCTCGGACCGGGACGCAGCGCCGTGATGCCCAACTGCGCCAGCATGTTCCGGTGATCGTCCTGCGTCGTCCAGTTCGTCGTGTCCGGCCCGGAGGTTTCCTGCCCCCGCGAAAGAGGCGGACGAATCCCCAGCGTTGTCAGAATCACGGTCGAGGCAGCGAGGCGGAGCGAACGGCGGAAAGCGGGGATTTTCATGGTTCGGAGCGGGCAGGGGATTGCCTGCCATCGTTCATAAACCAGGAATAGCCCGGGCGGAGCAAGCGGAATCCTGAAACAGCACCACGGCCGACGAGTGAGGGATTGCAGGGGTCGTGGATGCGGAGAGGGCGCGGATCCCCGGAGCTAAGGGTCCACGGTATGGATGGACACCGCCTGGGCCCGTCCCCTGACGTTGGCGGATTGCAGGAAGCGAATGCGGAAACCCTCGCCCAGGAGGCCCGCCGTATTTCCGCTGAGGAGGATCCGGTGACCGAGTTCCTTCGTGAGCCGTTCGATGCGGTGGGCCGTATTCACGATGTCGCTGATGACCGTGCCCTCGATGCGGCTCCGCTCGCCGATCATCCCCATGCTGATCATGCCCGAGTCCATGCCGATCCCGAAGTCGAGGGCGCTTCCCGTCTCGCGGTTGAATGCCACCAGGGCGTCCCGCATGGCCAGCGCGGCCGCGACGGCGTCGGCGGGGGCGTTGAAGACGGCCAGCATGGCGTCGCCGATATATTTGTCCACGAAGCCCCGGTGCTCCCGGATGACCGGAACCATGGCCCCGAAGTAGCGATTGAGGAGCGCGAAGGTGTCGGCGTCCTCGGAGCGCTCGGAGAGGGCGGTGAAATCACGAAGATCGCAGAACATCACGGTCATCGTCTGGCGCGTGTGGTCGCCGAGGTTCAACTCGGGCACCGAGGTCTTGCCCAGGGCCTGCATGAAGTCGAAGGGGACGAAGCGTTCCATCGAAAGGTTGTTCGCGACGAGATCGGCGTGGGCGCGGTCCATGATCAGGCGCAGCCGGTAGAGGAGCACGGCCCCGAGGGCGAGGATGAGCGTGCTCGAGCAGAATCCCATGTTCAGGCTCTCCCGCACCTCGCGCCCGAGCCCGTCGATCCGGAAGGTCAGCGCATAGAAGAGGATGTTCACCGCGAGCATGACGGCCGACAGACCGAGGATGAGCGGACGGGCGCTGAACAGTCCCGCGATCAGGGCCGGAAGCAGGAAGAGGTAGCCGAAACTCGTGTAGGCCGTGTGGTAATCACCCTCGAGCTTGCAAAGCTGGCCCACGGCGAGCACCAGCGCGGTCAAAATCGAGGTCAGGGCCGCCGCGAAGGCGAAGCGGCCGCGGGACAACAGGTAGAGGTTCGCCACCCCGGTTCCCATGCCGATGATAAACGCGGGCTCCGCGAGGAAGAGCCGCTGCGGCGCGGCCGCGATGTAGAAAACGAGTCCGGCCCCCAGCAGAATGACGAAAGCCAGATTGAAGTAATAGAACGCCTCCGCCTTTCTCTGAACGACGTAGTCGGCATGGGCGAAGGGAAGTAGGCAGCGGTTTTTCAAAGGCGCATCCGGGATCGGTCCATCAAAGGGAGAATCCCGCCCTTCCTCAAGTCCCAAATGCGTCGCCGCCGCACCCGTTTGGAGGCCGGGCACTCGCCCTCCACCCTCCCGCCAGGGTGAGCACGCTTGCTCCTGCCCCCCAACCGCGAACAACGGCAGCTCGATCGCGACCTCCTCTGGTTCCAGCAAGGCAAGGACATCCCTCGTCCCACCGCGGCGGGTCGCCTGCATTTCAATCACCGGAATCCATGGAACTGCGGCATCGCCGCGATTTCCCCGTTGCGCCACCGACGCGCGCCACGTTAGAATCCGCGCATGAAGACTCCGAAATCCCGCCCGTTTTTCCTTTCCCTGTGCACTTTCGCCGCGCTGCTGGGCATGCTTGGTGTGACCCCGCCCGTGTCGGCCGCGGAGGGGGAAGGGGAGCCGCAGTATTACGAGCTGCGGGTCTACACGACGAAAGCGGAAGCGCAGCAGGAGCGGATCAGCGCCTACTGGGAGAAGGCGGCCGTGCCGGCCTACAATCGTCTCGGGGTTGCCACGGTCGGGGTTTTCACGGAACTGGAGGCGTCGCCCACCAGCCACGTCTATGTGCTGATCCCGTTCGCGAGCGCGGCCGCCTACGCGGCGGTCCCGGCGAAGCTCGCAGCGGATGCCGCCTACCAGGCGGCCGGGGCCGATTACCTGAACCGGGAGAAGGCCGACCCGGCCTACGAGCGCTTCGAAAGCTCGCTGCTGGTCGCCTTCGATGGGATGAAGACGCTCGCGGTACCGCCGTCAGCGGCGGAGCAGAAGCCGTGGATCTTCGAACTCCGCACCTACGAGAGTCCGAGCGAGGCGAAGGGGATCAACAAGGTGGAGATGTTCAACGCGGGCGAGATTCCGCTTATGGAGGAAGTCGGGCTCTCTCCGGTATTCTTCGGGCAGACGCTCGTGGGCCCGCAGATGCCGAACCTCATCTACATGGTGTCTGGCGAGGACACGGAGGCGCACAAGACGCACTGGAAAGGCTTCTTCGAGGCCCCGGTTTGGAAGAAACTGAGCGGCGACCCGCAATACAAGGGCAACGTCTCCAAGGTCGTCAGTGTCTTCCTCAAACGCCTCCCGGCCTCGCAGATCTAGGGAAGGAGGGGGATTGGAGGCCGGGTGCTCCGCCTGGGCGTTTGGGTGGTGGAGCGGTGGGCTTTGGCGACATCGCAATCCCGGAGGGTGGAGGTGCGGGACGGCGCCGGAATCTCCGGGAAGGGCGGGCTCAGGGCTTGAGTTGGGCTTCGAGTTCGGCAATGCGGGCCTTGAGGGGGGCGACGGCAGCCTCGACTTCGGCGGCGGTGAAGCGCGGGGTGATGTATTGCGGGCAGTTCCAGTCGAAGCTGACCGTTTCGATGAGGAAGAGGCGCTCGATCCTGGCCCTCAAGGTGGGATCGGGAGACAGTTGGTCGGCGAGATCGGGGTGTTCGCGGGCGTCGAGGACGCGGGCATGGCCGAGGATCTTGAGGCGCTCGCGGTGCGGGTAATCCATGAGGAAGAGGGCGGCGCGGTCGTTGCCGTCGAGATTGCCGGTGGTGAGCATCTGGCGGTTGCCCTTGAAATCGGCGAAACCGAGGAGGTGCGGGCCGAGGACTTTCAGGAAACCGGCAGGGCCTCCGCGGTGCTGGAGGTAGGGCCAGCCGTCGCTGTTCGTGGTGGCGAGGTAGAAGCTATCGCGCGCGCCGATGAAGGCGGCCTCGTCGGCGGTGAAGGGGTCGCGCTCGGGGGCGTCGTCGACGGTCTGGTGTTTGCCGAAGTAACGATCCTGCGCGGCCTGGACGGCGGGCGTGAGCAGGAGTTGCATGAATTTCGCGGCCATGGCGGTCAGGAGGTGCGTTCCCAGAGGAGTTT
>JAHEDC010000571.1 GCA_024641425.1 Verrucomicrobiales bacterium
GGGCGCTATGTCGGGCTCTACGGGATCATCGCGGTCGGAGTGTCGTTCGTCATCATCACCGGGGGGATCGATCTTTCGATCGGCTCGCTCATCGGGCTTATGGCGACCCTTTTTCCGATGCTTGTCCGGGAAGGCACCCTCTTTTTTTCCTCTCCGGTCAGTCCGCCGGTGGCGATCCTGATCGTGCTGGCGTGTTCGGCGTTGGTCGGGCTCGTGCATGGTCTGTTGGTCACGCGCCTTCGATTGCAGCCGTTCGTGGTGACGCTTTGCGGGCTTCTCATCTACCGGGGGCTCGCGCGATCGCTGGCGGGCGACCAGTCGAAGGGCTTCGGGAACGATTTCGATCCGCTTCGGGACGCGCTGGCGAAGGGAGAGTTCCTGGGCGTGGTGCCGATGCCGCTCGTGATCCTGATCCTGATCGGCATCGTCGCGGCGGTCGTGTTGAACAAGACCGTCTTCGGTCGCCACTTGCTGGCGCTCGGGAGGAACGAGAACGCGGCCCGCTTCAGTGGGATCCACTGCGACCGGATGAAGGTCTCAGCCTACGTGATCTGCTCCACCATCGCGGGCTTCAGCGCGATTCTATTCTCGCTCGACACGAATGGCGTGATGCCTTCGCAGTTCGGGAATTTCTACGAGCTCTGGGCCATTGCCGGCGCGGTGCTGGGCGGGGTGAGTCTGCGTGGCGGTGAGGGAACAATCTCGGGGGTGATCTTCGGAGCCGCCCTCGTCCAGGTGACAATGACGGCGGCCTTTTTTCTCGGGGTGCCCGATAGTTGGAAGTATGCGGTGATCGGGATTTTCATCCTCGTCGGCGTCATCATCGACGAGTTGCTCAAGCGCTTTTCCGCCCGCCGCCGAGCGAGGGAAGGTGCGGTGGGCTGAAAGCGCCCCGCTGCCTTGGCCCTCCCGTTGCGCCGATTCACGCGTCGCCAATTTCCCCGAAATCTAGTTCGCGTTCACGGCCGCCACTGCGTCCCGCGCCAGGACAAGATAAGGCTCGCCGTTCGCCGGCGCGGGCCGCCGGATCGCGGCTTCACGCAACACTTCGCTCATCCGCGGGAAGCGCCGCCGCGTCGCGATCTCGAACTGGTTCGCCGCGTATTTCGAGGGTTGGGTGGCCATGGCGGAAGGGGAGTGAAAGGTTCAACCGCACGCTACTCCAAGCTCGCCAGTGCGCCAGCGAATATCGCACGGGACAAGACCAATTTCAGAACATTTTCGCGTAACATCTGCTGCCCCGATGGCAAGGTAGGAATTGTTCCCCGGAGCCTCCGGCGTCCCGATTTCGCCTTCCGAACCGCAACCAACATCTCCCGTCCCTGGAAGGCTCCGGGTCGCTCCCGTCTCGGGGAAGCGCGGACCTTGCGTGCTCCTAACGGCTACCATTGGCGCAGCGCTTTGGGAATGTCGGGCTTCCGACGAGACTCTGTCTCCCGAAGGCGGCTTCGAACGGGGAAGCCGGACGCCGCGGTCTTGCGGCGGCGATGGTGAGGGGAGGAAACGGAGTTTCGGGAGGCAGGGGAATGTTCCCAAAGCGCTGCGCTCGCTTTGGGAACAAGGGGAAGCGCGGTTCCCGAACTCTTGCGGGTTCTCCTCAAGCGAGGGAAGTGTGGATCCGGGCTTCGGCTTCCTCCTAGGTGGTGGCTTGCGAGGGATCGCGGCGAAATTCCTCCATCCGCGCGTCGAGTTCCGCGAGGAGAGCTTCGGAGACGGGGATGTCGAGGTGTTCGTCTCCGGAGGTGAGGGAATCCCAGAGTTCGGCGACGAGGAGGAGCTTCTGGTCGGTATCGAGGGCCGCGAGGGCCGGGATGGTTTCCGCGATCATGGGGGAGCGTAGCATTGAATCCGGCCCGCGCCAAGTGGGCGGTGTGGTGGCCGGGATGAGCTCTGGGGACAGGATGTCCCCGGCCCTTGAGGGCAGGATGCCCTCGCTACGGGAGGAGCGCGAGGAGCGGGCCGGGGGCGAGGCCGAAGGCGAGGACGGCGAGGAGGAGGACGATGATGGCGAGGCGGGTGAGGAGGCCGCCGGAATGAAGGGGGGCGGGCTCGGGGGTGCCTTCGACGGGATCGGTGCCGGAGGTGGCGTAGATGGCGCGGATGATCTTGAAGTAGTAGTAGAAGGCGGCGGCGGCGGCGATGATGGCGAAGCCGACGGCCCAGTAGAGGCCGGCCTGGACGGCGAGGTTGAAGACGAAGAATTTCCCGAGGAAGCCGGCGGTGAGGGGGACGCCGGCGAGGGAGGCGAGGGCGATGAGGAGGGCGAAGGCGAGGAAGGGGTTGCGCTTCCCGAGTCCGGCGAGGGCGTCGATGTTCTCGCTGTCTCCCTGGCTCCGCACGACGGTGAGGACGAGGAAGCAGAGGAGGGTCATGAGGAGATAGACGGCGAGGTAGAAGGAGACGGTCTGCCACGGCCCGGGCCCGCTGGGGCTGCCGCCGGAGGAGGCGAGGGCTAGCAAAAGGAACCCGGCGTGGGAGATGCTGGAGTAGCCGAGGAGGCGCTTGAGGTTGGTCTGCGGGAGGGCGGCGAGGTTGCCGTAAAGGAGGGTGGCGACGGTGAGGATGGCGAGGACGCCGAGGACGGCGGGCCGCAGGGCTTCGGCGTCGAGGAAGGGCTGGACGACGCGGAGGAGGACGAGGAAGCCGGCGGCCTTGGAACCGACGGAGAGGAAGGCGGTGACGGGCATGGGCGCGCCCTGGTAAACATCGGGCACCCAGATCTGGAAGGGGACGGCGGCGATCTTGAAGGAGAGCCCGACCATGATGAGGGCGAAGCCGAAGAGGGCGGCGGTCTTGAACTCAGCGGCGTTCTGGAGCTTGGCCCCGATGGCGGCGAGGTTGGTCTCGCCGGTGACGCCGAAGATCCAGGTGATGCCGTAAACGAGGAAGCCGGTGGAGAGGGCGCCGAGGATGAGGTATTTCACCCCGGCCTCGAGGGAGCCGACGTTGCGCCGCATGTAGGTGACGAGGACGTAGAAGGACATCGTGACGAGCTCGAGGGCGACGAAGATGGTGATGAGGTCGATGGCGGAGGCCATCCACATGAG
This sequence comes from Verrucomicrobiales bacterium, assembly GCA_024641425.1. Lineage (GTDB taxonomy): Bacteria > Verrucomicrobiota > Verrucomicrobiia > Verrucomicrobiales > DEV007 > JAHEDC01. The sequence continues at coordinate 3,048 of JAHEDC010000571.1, forward strand.
CCCGGCGCAGGCGAAGACGGGGAGGCAGTAGAATTCGCCGAGCCCGGCGGCGGTGTTGTCCTGGGAGGTGTATTTCCGCAGGACGGGGGCGAAGTCGACGGCCATGACGAGGACGAGCATGGTGGCGAGGAGGGCGAGGCCTTTGTAGAAGAGGGCCCAGGAGTCGGTGGCGTAAATCCCCCAGTAGGGCTGGCCTTCGTGCTTGTCGACGAGGAAGAGGAGGCAGAGGAAGGTGACGCCGAGGCCGATGATGGCGAGCTTGGCGAGCGCGTCCTTGCTCCGACGGGTCAGGAAGGCGTCGGCCATGAGCAGGACGAGCCCGAGGACGACGACGATGATTTCTAGGGAAAAGGCGGGCATTCGACGAAGTGAGAAGTCTGAATTGAGAAGTAAGAAGTGGCTGTCTACCTACGACAAGTGGGGAGTCGGACTTCGGTGTCGGTGTTAGAGGAGGCGGAGCAGGAGATTCGGGAAGAAGCCGACGACGAGGAGGGCGGCGGTGAGGATGAGAACGGGCGCGCGGAGCGGGAAGGCGAGGTCGGTGACGCCGCCGGAGAGGAGTTGGGGGGTCTGGCCTTGGAAGATGTTCCGGTAGGCGCGGAGCATGTAGACGGCGGAGAGGACGACGCCCCAGAGGGCGATGATGGTGGTGATCTGGAGGGCGTTGAGGCCGTGAGCGGGGTCGAAGTCCTTGAAGGCGCCGAAGAAGATGGTGATCTCGGAGGCGAAGTTGGCGAAGCCGGGGAGCCCGATGGAGGCGAAGGCGGCGAAGGCGAAGACGAGGCCGAGGAAGGGGGCGGT
>JAHEDC010000572.1 GCA_024641425.1 Verrucomicrobiales bacterium
GCCTGCTGCGCGCCTGATATGGATCGGGAATTTGGTTTGGTGCTCGGATTTTCCAGTACATATTGCCCTCAATCCATCTAGCCAGACCCTCGCCATGAAAAAAGCATTCGTCCTTTCCCTCCTCTTCCTCGCCGCCGGATCCGCCGGAGGCTATTTTCTCGGGCTTCACCGAGGGGGTCAGTCCGCCGCCGCCGAAGAGACCCGCCTCAGGACACTCCTCGCGGAGTCCGAGAATACCTTCGCAAGCCAGAAGGCGGCCCTCGAGCGCGCCGCCATCTCGACCGATGGCAACGGCACGCTCCCCCTTCCTCCTGGGTTTGAAAACCTCTCTCTCGACGATATCATGAACTCGCCCGGCCCCATGGGACGGTTTCAGGCGATTCTTGCCCACATCCAGGGGATGCCACGCGACCAGATTGAGTCCGAGTTGGACTCCGTCCGCGAAAAGATGCGGGGTGGAATGTTCGACGCCGAGAAGATGTTCGCGATGCATCTCCTCCTCACACGCTTTGGAACCGAAGACTTCGACGGAGCAACAAAATACCTGAGCGGACTCGATGTCTTCACCCGGGGAATGGGCACGATGGCCGTCCTCGCGGCCGCCGCCAGCACGGATCCCAAGAAAGCGATCGATTATTTCAAGGGTGATGGAGCGGATTTCCTCAACATGCCTCGCCTCGGAGGCTTCGCCGCCGGTGGAGTCGCCAAGGAATGGGCACGCCAGGATCCGGACGCCGCCCTCGCCTGGGCCAAGGAACTTCCCGTCAACGCCCGCGGCGATGCGCTCCAGCAAGTCATCGGGGGCATCGCTGCCGATGACCCGCGGAAGGCCGCCGGTATCGCCATGGATCTCGAACCCGGCAAGGACCGCACCGGGCTTGTCGGTAACATCGCCGAAAAATGGGCCATCACGGATCCGAAGGCCGCTCTCGCCTGGGCCGACAGCCTTGAAGGTGATGAGGCAAGCACCGCTCGGAAGCAGGCCCTCGCGGGTTGGGCCGATTCGGATCCGATGGCCGCCTCCAGACACCTCGCGACCCTGGAAGCAGGTGCCGAACGTGATACGGCGGTCAGTACCGTCGGCACTCGCTGGGCCCGTCAGGATCCCGGAGCGGCCGCCGCGTGGGTCGCCAACCAGCCCGACGGAGATGGCCGCGGGGATGCCACCCGCGAGGTCATGCGCGTCTGGACCGCCACCGAACCGATCAAGGCCTCCGAGTGGCTCGCCACCCAACCCGCTGGGCCGAGCAGGGACAAAGGCATCGTCGGACTCGCCGACACTATTGGCCCGAGCGACCCGGAGTCCTCGATGGATTGGGTCGCATCCATGTCCGATCCCCAGCAACGGACGCAGCAGCTTGAAAATCGGACGAAGTTTTGGATGGGCGTCGATTCCAACGCCGCCTCGACGTGGATTGCTACCTCGGACCGCCTCTCGGAGGCCGAGCGTACGCAACTTATTCAGAACGCGAAGCCCCCGGCACTTCCGTAAAGATTATCGTCCGCTTTCCAGGCCGCGGAGTTCGAAATCGTCCCAGTTTCCCTCGTCGTCGAAGGAGCCCAGGCCAACCCGCCCGCTCCCGAAAGTCCTGTCGGTTGCCGTCATCGCGGGCTTTTCCATGTCATCGAAATAGACCTCGATCCGGCCACTCCCGACCCGCCGGACAATCCTCACATCGTGCCAACGAGACGCATCCCAAGGAGTTCCCGCCGTCGTCGTTTCGGATATCTTGATCCGATCGGCCGCATTCACGATGAAAATCTGGTTCGCATGGTCATCCGTCGCCTGTCCGAGATGGACGTAGTAAAAATGGGACGGATCCTGGTAGCCGAAGAACAGGCACATGCTGCGGTGTGGATAGTCGCGTGAGGTGGTTTTCACCTTCGCCTTCAATTCGAAGTCGCCCACGACCTTGTCCTTGAGAAAGGCGATATTGATCGGACTACGATGGGGCGGCTCGTACGCGCTTTGCTTGAAAAGACTGAAGCAGTGTCCACCGTTCTCAGTTTCCACGATCTTCCAGGCGGCCTCATCGGTCGTGCTCCACGCATCGCGCCCCTTTTCGAAATCATCCGAATACACCGGTGGCAGATTAGCCAACGCACATTCCAGTTTCGGGATCGACGCCCGTCCATTCACTTCGTCCCAAGTGAAATCACGCCGCCACACGCGCCCCGCCCCCGCCTTGTAGATCTCCATCGCCACCTCCGGAGGCGTCACCGTCGTATCGGCCTCCATCACAGCGAACAGCTTACCCTCGCCCTCGTTCACGAACATGTCCGGGAGATTCTTGGTCGGGAAATTCTTCGAGCCCATGGGGCCGGCCGTCAGTTCGATCACTTCCCCGCGGACCTGATAGCCCCCTGTAAAATGCCGGTCCCCCGAAAGCAGGATCACCCCTTCGATCTTCTCGTCATGGATGAAATCAAGGATCTCCCCGCGCTCGCGAGCGTACGACGTCCATGAATCGAGATGACTGTACATCTGCCACTCACTCCCGGCGGAGACAAACTTCAATTTCGCCTTCGACCCTTTGAGCGTCTGCTTCAACCACGCGAGTTGTCGCGCTCCCAGCATCGTCTTCGTCCCGTCGTCGGGAGCCCGGTCGGGCGAGCGATGGTAGCGCGCGTCGAGCATGACGAAGTCGACATCGCCGCGGGAAAACGCAAAGTAAACGCCCGGATTATCCTTCTCGCCGTAGGCGGGGTTCGCCGAGTAGTCGCGGAAAGTGGCAAGGGAACCTTCCTTGCCCGCCGCCGTGCCATCGCTGTCGTTGGGACCGAAGTCATGGTCGTCCCAAATGGAATAAACCGGAAGGCTCCGGGTGGCGGCGAGGAACTCGGGAGTCCCCCTCTGGCTGGCGTAGCCTATGGCCTGTCCTTCCCGTCCCGTCGTGTCGGCGTAGTGATTGTCCCCGAGGAAAAGCACGAGATCAAGCGGTCCGGCTTTCACAAGTTCCGCCAGGCCCGGCGCCGAATCCGTTCCTTCCTTGCCGAAACAGGATGTCAGCGCGAACCGGAGCCGTCCGGGAGTTCCCGGCGCTGGCGTCGTCCTGAAACGCCCCTTGCCCGCGACGGAGCCACCGAGAAGCACCTCGTAGAGGTAGGCGCGATTGGCAACAAGCCCTTCCACGAGAAGCGTGCCCGTGAAATCATGCTCGCCCCCGAGCATGATCTCGGCTCCTTCGATCACATCGCCCATCTCCTCGCCCGTTCCGACCCTCAATTGCGCCGTCGCGGGCGCCGAACCCTTCACCCAGACACGGGCGCTCGTGTCGTCCACATGTCCCATCATCGGCCCGAGCCTGAGCTCTGCCGCAAAACCTCCCCCTCGCGCAAGTAGTAGAAGTGGGAGCATAAGGAACGTTGAGCCGAGAGTTTTCATACGTGCAGCGTGACAGAATCCCGGAACCATTCCCATCGGAAAAGGGACACCGTCGGGAATCGCGCCCGTTCCGCCTTTGCGATCGTTTCAATGCACTCTCGCGGGGCTTCCGTCCCGTCCGCGGATGCGGGGAGATTCAGATTCGGTTGGAATTCGCGCCGAAACGTGGCTAATTCCTCCCGAGCAAATCCATTCCACCGAAACTGCTCCCTCCATGAACACCAATCTCAAGCAAAGCAACGGATTCACCTTTCTCGAAAGCATTGTCGTCATGCTTTCGATCATCCTGCTTCTCTCGATCGTCGGTCCCGGCTTATTCCATAAAGAGAAAAAGGAAGCGTTCCCGATCAAGGCTGCTCCTGAATTCGGTTCCTCGACATCTCCGAAGACTCCGCCCGATCCGCCAGAAACGGAAGTAATTCCCGAAGAGGAGCCCGCCCCC
>JAHEDC010000573.1 GCA_024641425.1 Verrucomicrobiales bacterium
AGGGGGAAGGGGGAAAATGGTTCATTTTCAGAAATTTTCTTTGATTCGGCCTATTCGTCAATGGGGATCAGGCCTCCGAACCGGGTTCGGACTGCCGGAATCTGTGATTTTTCCGGCTGCCGGTAACGCCGGGGCGCTCCCGGTTGGTTTCGGAGTGAAAACAGGCAGGTGATGGGGAGCGGATGGGCTCGGAGAGCTCTCAGTCGTCCGGGAAGGCATCAGATCCGTCCGGCGGAAAGGGGTCTCCGGCATCGAGGACAAGGAGCCTGCCATCTCCGAGATCGAGTTCGGAGATGGCAGGCTGGTTCGGCACCGGCCCACCACTCCGCGGGCGGGGGATCCATGGCGTCGCTCCAGCCCCAGTGCTCGGGGACGTCGAGCGGCTCCATCGTGTCGATGTCGAAGGGCGGACGCGGGGGTGCAGGGAGGGCGATGATCGCCTCCCAGAGCCCGTGGAGGCGAAGGTAGAATTGAATGCCCCAGAGCGGGCATTCCATCCGGAAGTGCCTTCGGATTCAGCATTACGCATGCTCCATCGTGGAGAGCCACGAGGGTCGCATTCGCCGGGTATTCGATCTCGCTGCGGCGGATGAGGGTGCCGGTGACCTTCATGGTGCCTTTGCAGCAGGGGCAGAGGAGCAGGTCCTCGCCCCCAGCCTATGCCAAGGCTTCGGCGGGCACGCTAGATCTTCAGGATGCGGTCGCGCCAGAGGGGGCGCAGGGCGCGGGTGCTTTTGGGCTTCGGTGGCGGGATGATGATGAAGGTCGGCTGGGACGGCGGGGTAGGGTTGGAGTTCGTGGCCGCGCGCAATTCCGGGCGGGGGCGGTCCGACTTCGCATCGAGGCCGCGCCACTTGTTGGAGTAGTGGCCGTAATAGCGGACGGTGTGCTGGTTCCTAGGCGGGATGTGCTCGACGGTGGCGGCGGAGGAAAGGATGAAGTGAGAAGGATGAATGATGAAGTGGGCTTTTTGAGCGAGAAGGGGGCGCGCAACAGGTACTCGGCGAGCCGGCGGTGGCCTTCGACATCGTCGGAGGCGACGGGCTTTTCGCCTGCGTTGAGGACTCTGGCAGACTGGAGACGGGAGGCCGGAGGCTGGAGGAATTTACGGACGAGGGCGCAGGGCCCTCAACAAGCCGTTGAGCACCTTGGCCGTCTCGGCAGAGGCAGAATGCAATTCGTCGTGCGCCGCTTCGGGGAGAAAGCCGAGACGATGCGCGAGACCGACCTGATACTCGACTTCCCGCGCGGAGCCGTAGGCGATGTCCAGAAAATGGATGTATTCAGCCTCCGAGGCCCGTGCGCATCCTTCCACGATGTTCGAGGCTGCGGAAACGGCGGCTCGGCGGAGTTGTGACGTGAGCCCGAACATCTCCTCTCTGGGAAACGAGGCGGTGCCCTTGTAGATTAGGATGGCCAAGGCATCGGCCAATTCGAATGCCCTAAGTTTGGTGTGATCTCTCATGCCTTGATTCTTGCAGTCTTCAGCTTCCGGCCTCAAGTCTGCAGCCTGTCATTGCCGCCGCTAAGGTTCCCTGGTCAGGCGGGAGGCCTGAGGCAGGAGGCTGGAGGTAGAGCAAGGGTGCCGGGAGCGAGGTCTCCGGACCTCCCGCCTGCGGTCTCCAGCCTCCCGCCTGAAATGGCGGGTGAAGCCGGCGGCGAGGTCGCCGCAGCGGTGGAATTGAAGCCGATCTGCCCCGAGGTGGGCGGTGCGCTCGAGCGCGCCGAGCAAGACGTTTGTTGAGATCAGTTTGCGACCAGCAGGCGGTGTGGACGCGGTTTCGTCTCCTCAAGCGCGCGCCCTTCGGGTGCTCCGTCATCGCCTTGGCCTCGCTCCGTCCGGCTCGTGATACTTTGCGGCAGCCTGCGGGCTGGCCGAAGGGTGGAGCGAAGCAACAGCGAATCGGGCACGAGACAATCTGGTGTCGGCCGCGGCCTCACCGAGTTTCGTTGTCCCGATGCCCGTCCTCCGAATTCACCAGCGTGACTTCCGAGACGCGAGTGCGAATCATCGCTTGCCAATGGAGTGCTGGACGTGGTGCGAGTGCGGGCCCTGCCTTGCGGTGGAGTGCGCGGGGATTGGTGCGATGAGGGCTTGAAACGGGAGACGATGGGACGATAGAATGCGGTATGAAATTCCCGACCCTTTTCCTGTGCGTCTCCCTTCCAGCCATGATAATTCCTCACCCGGGCCTCGGGGCCGACGTTGGAATGGACGCGATCATCGATCCGGAAGCCAAGGTGGAGAAGCTCGGCACGGACATGGCGTTCACCGAAGGTTCGGTCTGGCTGCCGGGAGAGAAGGCGGTCGTTTTCAGTGACATCCCGAACAGCCGGCAGATGATCTGGTCGCGCGAGGGCGGATTGAAGGAATTTCGGAAGGTCGAGGCCACGAACGGGAATATTCTGGATCGGGAGGGAAAGATGCTTTCCTGCCAGCACGGGGGGCGCAATGTGGTGCGATGGGACGGGGACGGGAAGCCGGAAGTGATCGTCGAGGCCTTCGAGGGGAAGAAATTCAATTCCCCGAACGATCTGGCCGTGCAGGACGACGGGACCCTCTGGTTCACGGATCCCAGTTACGGATTGGGTGACCGGAAGGCGGAGCTGGACGGGAAATTCGTTTTCCAATACGACGAGAAGGCGAAGAAGCTGGCGATTGTCTGTCGAACCTTCGACATGCCGAACGGGATCGCTTTTTCACCGGATGAGAAGCGGGTCTATATCTCCGATACAGGGAAAATCGGGAAAGTGCGGGCGTATGATGTTCCCGCCGAGAAGGGTGCGGAGCTCGGGGAGCCGGTCTTCGAGCTCGATGTCCGCTGCGACGGGATGTGCGTCGATACGGAGGGGAATATCTACACGACGTCCGCTGGTGGGATCCATGTTTTCGCTCCGGATGGAACGAAAATCGGGGTGATTCCGGTGGAGGAACACCCGGCGAACGTGTGTTTTGGAGGCGAGGATTTCAAGACGCTCTTCATCACGGCTCGGAAGTCGCTTTATGCGGTGGAGGTGAGGAACGCGGGGGATCGTTGAGGGCCGCCGATGACCATTCGTCCGACGACGATGCCTGATGAATCCCGTTGATTATCCCGAGCCGATCCGCGTGCTGATCGGCTACCTCAAAAGGCTCCCGGGCATTGGGCCGAAGAGCGCGGAACGGATCGCGATCTGGATGCTGAGTGGTCGGCAGGGGAACTTCGGGCTTGAGATGGCGCGGGCGGTGACGCGGGCGGCGGAGCGGGTCGCGCCTTGCCGGGTGTGCGGCTTCTTTACCGGGGACGGAGGGGATTGCGTGATTTGTGTCGATCCGGGGCGTGACGGCGACATCCTGTGCGTGGTCGAACAGCCGACCGATGTGCTGCCTTTGGAAAGAACGCGGGCTTTTCGGGGCCGTTACCATTGCCTCGGCGGGCGGATTTCCCCGCTCGATAACGTGGAGCCGGAGGATCTGCGGATCGGGGAGCTGGTGGCGCGGCTCAAGGCCGGGGAGGTGAAGGAAGTGATCCTGGCCCTTGGTTCCGACGTGGAGGGCGAGGCGACGGCGAACTATCTGGTCGAAGTGATGGGCGAGAATTTCCCGGATCTGCACGTGACGCAGTTGGCCCAGGGGCTTCCGGCGGGAGGCGGGCTGGAGCACGCGGATGAGCTGACGCTTTTCCGGGCGTTGGACGGAAGGAAGAGGATAGGGGGAGGAAAGTAACAGGAATCAGGGGGACAAGTAGCAAGGAAGGGGGAAGTAGCAGGGATCAGGGGGATCAAGTAGCAAGTATTGGAGGGGGAAGAGGCAGG
>JAHEDC010000109.1:0-3524 GCA_024641425.1 Verrucomicrobiales bacterium
GCGCAAGGATGTGAAGGAAGGCGACACCTTCCAGCTTCCAAATGATCCCTCCGCGACCTTCAAGCTCGACAGTGTCGAGGACGACGGAGGGGCCCGGATCTCCCAATCTGCGGGCCCTGAGGGCAATCCAAAGGTCATCGAAGTTCCCTCCAGCTAAAAAAGTTCAGCCAAATCGAAATTTCCTCTTTCAAACCCCTCCCGGTTCTGTATAAAAGTCGGGCTTCCCTACCTCAAGCATCCCTAATCCCACACTCAACACCCTATGACCAAAAAAGAACGCTACTCCCGTCTCGGAGCCGTCTATCTATCGGCGGCGCTGGGCACGCTTGCGATCTTCCCCGCGTCCCATGCCCTAGCCGGTGACGGCTTTGGATACGGCGGAGGAGACGCAGCATCCCGAGAACTCGCACGCCGACAGGGGCTCCTGCTCGACGCGCAGGAAAACATTGCCCAAGGACGGAGGCTGCTCGCTGAAAAGGATTACGAGGGTGCTATCACCGAATTCCGTACCGCCATCGACCTTCTGCCCGAGTCGCCCATGACCCACTCGACACGGCAGGAAGCCGTGGAACTTTACGCGGATACGAGTGTGCTTCTCGCTCACGAGCGGGCCCTTGAAGGGCGCTTTGACAATGCCCAGTTGCTTCTGGACGGCGTGCTTGAGGAGAACATCGCTCCGGATCACAAAGGGGCGCGTCGGCAATTGGCCCGCCTGAATGATCCCGAGTGGTACAACCGGGCCATGACTCCGGAGCATTCCGCCAACGTGAAGGAAGTCGACCGGCTCCTTCGGTTGGGCAAGGATTACTACGCGCTCGGTGATTACGACAATGCCGAGAAGCAGTTCCATTCGGTGCTCCGGATCGACAAGACGAACTCGGCCTCCCGGCGGGGGCTCGAAGAGGTTGAAATGGCCCGCATTCAATACCAGCGTTCGGCGCGTGACCATACCCGGAGTAAGATGCTTCGCGAAGTGGATCAGCTTTGGGAAACCGAGGTGCCGACCCTCGTGGTAAGTGGTCCGGGAGATGATGCCATTTCCAGCGACACTACCGGGAGGGAAGTCATCTCCCGCAAGCTCAACGAGATTCTCGTCTCGGTGAATTTCGACGAGACGACCGTGCGCGAGGCCCTCGAATTCCTTCACCAGAAGAGTGTGGATGGTGACAAGATGGAGAGCGATCCCGGCAAGAAGGGGGTGAACTTCATCCTTAAGGCTTCTGGCGAGGCTCCGGCTGGGGAAGCCGCGCTTCCCGCCGGTGAAACCCCGATCACCCTCTCCCTGACTAATGTGCCGCTCGTTGAAGCGTTGAAATACGTCACGTCCCTCGCGGGTTTGAAATACAAGGTCGAGGCCTATACGGTCGTTGTGGTTCCGCAGTGGGATACCAGCAACGAGATGTATACCCAAACCTTCCGTGTGCCGCCGAGTTTCCTTTCTTCCGGGGATTCCGGAGGTGGTGACGCAGGGGGAGACGTCGATCCCTTCGGTGCGGCCGCTGGTGGGGATGCCAATGCCTCCGCCCTGAAGAAGAAGGCTTCCGCCCGTGAGATCCTCGAGGGTAACGGAATTACCTTCCCCGAAGGTGCGAGCGCCATCTTCCAGGCCACGTCTTCCACGCTGATTGTCCGCAACACCCAGTCCCAGATGGAACTCGTCGAGGCCTATGTGGATAGCATTAAGGTGGATACTCCCAAGCAGGTGCTCGTTCAATCGAAGTTCGTGGAAGTCACCCAGCAGAATACCGATGAACTCGGCTTCGACTGGCTTGTCGGTGCCTTCAACGTGCCGGGCTCGGACGGTGTCTTCGCGGGTGGGGGTACTCCTGGTAACCAGCTGGCGAACGGTGTGGAAGCCGCGAACTATACCTTTGTTCCTCCGGGCGGCGGCGCGACTCCGATTCCCGTGGGCTCCAATCCGGTCACCGCCGGCAATCGTTCCGGCGGAAACGCGATCGAGTCCGATGCCATCGACGGTCTCCTCAATGAGGTCGCGGCCCCGACGGCCATCGCCCCTGGTATTTTCGGAATCGCCGGGGTGTTCACCGATCCCCAGTTCCAGGTTATGATCCGCGCCCTCAAACAGCAGAAAGGGGCCGACCTCATGTCCGCTCCGAGCGTCGTGACCCGAAGCGGTCAACGGGCGAAAATCGAGATCATTCGTGAGTTCATCTATCCCACCGAATACGATCCGCCGGAAATTCCCCAGGACTTCGGGAGCTCGAACCTCGGAGGTGGCTTCGGAGGTGGAGGCGGCATCGGCGGTGCCATTACCCCGACCTCGGTGAACTCCTTCCCCGTCACTCCGGCCAACCCGACCGCCTTCGAAATGCGCCCAGTGGGTGTGACATTGGAAGTGGATCCGGTTGTCGGTGCCGATGGCTACACCATTGAACTCAATATCGCCCCTGAAGTGGTCGAGTTTGAAGGCTTCATCAACTATGGGAGCCCGATCCAGTCCGGTGCCATCGACGCCCTCGGCTCGCCGACGACGATCGTACTTACCGAGAACCGTATCGAACAGCCGGTGTTCTCCTCACGGAAACTCCAGACGGCCGTTACGATCTGGGATGGCCAGACGGTCGCGATCGGGGGACTCATTCGCGAGGATGTGCAGCAGACGGAAGACAAAGTTCCCTTCCTCGGGGATATCCCTCTCGTCGGTCGCTTCTTCAAGTCCCACGCGGAGAGCCACTTCAAGAGGAATCTCATGATCTTCGTGAAGGCGGTGCTGATCGATCCTTCGGGCCAGCCGATCCACCAGCCCTTGAGCGTTAATCCCGCTCCCGTCGCTGCGGCGGTGGGAGGCGCCGATCTCTTTCCGGCGGAATAAGCCGGAGCCAAAGAGTCATCGCTCGATGAAGGTGGGGAAGCGGTGCTTCCCCACCTTTTTTGTTGATGACAGACCGTCGTCAGGAGGAACTCCTTCCTATGCTTACCATTGCGGTTACCGGAGGCATCGCCATGGGAAAATCCACCTTCTTTTCCAGGCTTGTCGCGGAAGATGGACTTCTGAAGGGGCGGGTGCGGGCTTTTGACTGTGATCTTTGCGTGCGTGAGTTATTGACAGAAACCGAAATCATTGCCACTGTAGCAAAGGTTTTTGGCGATTCCGTCATAACTTCCGATGGCCAAATTGATCGGCCCCGGTTACGGGAGCGGGTTTTCAATAGCGCTCAGCAGCGTGCCGTACTTGAAAACATTTTGCACCCCGTGGTCCGGCAGAGGTGTGTTGAAGAGCGAGACCGTGCTCTTGGTGAAACTGCGGTCGGCGTTTTCGCCGTCGATGTCCCACTCTTGTACGAAAGCGGTTTCGATCTTCACTACGATCTGGCTGTAGTAGTCGCCTGTTCGGAGGACGCTCAGATGAAGCGCCTCCTCCAGCGACCCGGAATCACCAAACCCATCGCGGAGCGTATTGTCTCCGCCCAATTACCAGCTCCTGAGAAGATCCGGAGAGCCGACGTGGTTCTCTGGAACGACGGGTTGGTTTCGGAAATGATCACTCAAACGGACCTTTTTTG
>JAHEDC010000109.1:3534-14334 GCA_024641425.1 Verrucomicrobiales bacterium
TTGCCAATGGCTAAGAAACAAGACAAAGACATGAATGAAGATATTCCCGCCGCCGATGCGGTGACGGATGCGACCCCAAAAGCCGCTCCCGCAAAGAAGAAGACGGTGCGGAAGAAATCGACCGCCAAAAGGAAGGTTTCCGCGAAAAAAGCACCTGCGAAAAAGAAAGAGGGGCCGAAAAAAGCCGGCGTGAGGGGAGAGGGCACGAACCTTCCCCCCGCTGCGGAATCCCCCCAATTGCCCCTTGAATTGGAACCGGAAGGGAACTCGAAGACAGCGTCGACCAGCGGCCGTGGCAAGGGAGTGACCCCTCCTCGGCCGAAGCCAACGGAGTCGGGGGATGAAGTGGAAGGAGTCTCCGTCACGAGCATTCCATGCGACGCGACGCCTTCCTCGGAGATTTCCGCTTCGGAAGAGCCCATGACGGAGGGAGAGATTTCGTCCCCGCCAACACCCGAACCGGAACCGGAACAGGAACCGGAACAGGAACCGGAACCGGAACCGGAACCGGAACCGGAACCGGAACCGGATCCCGGGCCACCAGCGCCCGAGATTGTCGACCTCAACGCGTTTCAGGAGAAACCCGTCACAGAACTCTATGAATTGGGAACGGAACTGGGCTTGCGAGTGGGGGGCATTCGGTCCAAGCATCAACTGATCTTCGAGATCCTGGCTCATTGGGGCCGAAAGGGGACCAAAGTCGAAGCGGATGGAGTGCTCGAATCGACGGCCAATGACAGCTACGGGCTACTTCGCTGGCCGTCCTGTAGTTTCGCGCCACAGCCCGAGGACGTTTACGTTTCGGCCGGTCTCATCCGGAAATACGGGCTCCGGAAAGGCAATCGTATCCGCGGTATCGCACGTCCCCCTCGTGAAAGGGAAAAGTACGTTTCGATGGAGGAGATCACCGCGATTGAAGGAATTCCCGTCGAGGAATGGACCAGTCCGCCGCTCTTTGATTCCCTTACGGCCCTTTCGCCCCGCGACCGGATTATTCTCGAGAACAAGGCGAGCGGTTCGGTCAGTGCGCGGGTGGTGGACCTGATCGCGCCGCTCGGCAAAGGGCAACGCGGTGTGATCGTGGCGCCACCGCGGGGAGGCAAGACCATCCTTCTCAAGGAGATTGCGACCGCCATCACGCGGAACCATCCGGAAGTCGAGGTTTTCATCCTCCTGCTCGACGAGCGCCCGGAAGAAGTCACCGATTTCGAGGAGGGGGTTGAAGCGAACGTTTATAGTTCCACTTTCGATGAAAGCCCGGAGCGGCATGTCCAATTGGCCGAACTCGTGGCGGAGCGGGCCAAGCGTCTTGTCGAGAATCGCAAGGATGTGATCATTCTCCTCGACAGCCTTACCCGTCTGGCTCGCGGCTACAATGGCCTCAGCCGGGGACGTGGAGGGACGATGAGCGGTGGTCTCGACTCCAAGGCCCTTCCCAAGGCGCGGAAAATCTTCGCCATCGCTCGCAACGTGGAGGAGGGGGGCAGTCTGACCATGCTCGCCACGGCCCTCATTGATACCGGCAGCCGAATGGATGAAGTGATTTTCGAGGAATTCAAAGGGAGCGGTAACATGGAAATACAGCTCGACCGCGAGTTACTCGAAAAGCGCATTTTCCCGGCGATCAACCTCCCGAAGTCCGGCACCCGCAAGGACGACTTGCTCTACCACCCCGATGAACTCCGTCGCATCAACATGGTGCGCCGTCAGTTGGCGGCCCTTCCGGGAGGCGAGGCCATGGAGGTGTTGATCCGGAATATCCAGCTCACCGATTCCAATGCCGCCCTTCTGCTCGCGGGCAGTCTGCGATGAGGCTCTCGTCCACGCTTCACGAGCTTTCCCAGAACCAACTTATGCCCAACGCACGATCCACTGCCCAATCCGATTCCAACCCGAGTTCCGGAGTTCCAGACGATTTCGAGTACATCGCCACGACCGATTCCCTCGAAGCCTTCCTGGCTCTCGTCGATTCGGATCACGCGGAAAGCGGGGCCGCGACTTCGATCTGCGCCGTCGATACGGAAGCGGACAGCCTTCATAGCTATGACGAGAAACTCTGCCTCATCCAATTCGCTTCGCCGAAAAGGTTCGCGATCATCGACCCTCTCGCCGGAGCCGATCTGACGGCGCTTGTGAGGTTCATGGAGAAAGGAATTGTCTGGATGCACGGAGCCGATTTCGATATGCGGATGATCCGCCGTCGCTTCGATGTGATCCCTCCGGTGATCTATGATACGCAGACCGCGGCACGCCTTCTCGGATACCGGCGTTTCGGACTCGCCGCACTCGTGGAGGACAACTACGGCGTCGTTCTGCACAAGGGATCGCAAAAGGCCGATTGGGGACAGCGACCGCTGCCAGACAAGATGCTGGAGTACGCGGTAAACGATGTGCGGTATCTGCTTGGGATGGGAGCGACTTTCCAAGAGCGCCTTTTCGAGGCCGGGCGGCATGAATGGTTCGTCGAATCCTGCATGGCGGCACGCGAGACGGTATTGATTCGGCCCGAGAAGAGCACGGAGGACCTCTGGCGTGTTTCGGGCTGGGGCAAGCTCTCTCCCCGGGGGCTCTCGTATCTGCGGTCGCTCTGGCTCTGGCGCGATGAGGAGGCGCGCCTCAATGATCGCCCTCCTTTTAAGATACTCTCCAATGATCAGCTGCTCCAGTTTGCCATCGCCCTCGAGGCCGGGAGGCGGGTCGAACTCTCGCGCCGCGTCAACCGGCATCGCATCGAGCGTTTCGAACAAGCGATCGAGGCCGCCCGTGCTCAACCGGAAAGCGACTGGCCCCAACATCCGAAAAGAGTGCGCACGCGAAAGGATCCCGATGCGGATAGCCGGTTTGAGAGGATGCGGGCCCATCGTGACCGCGTTGCCCAGGAACTGGGTATAGAGGGAACGCTCATCGCATCGCGAACCACTCTTGAGCGGCTGGCCGCTCTGCAGGGGTGTCGAGAGGAATTGCTGCTCAAATGGCAGCTCGCGCTCCTTCAGGATTCCCTTCCGGAAGTCAGAACGGGCGGCACCGCCTAGCGCAGTGCCGCCCGTGAGAGGTGCGGGATTGGTGGGGGCTCGGGACTAGGAATTGAGGATCTTATCACGCTCGAGCTTGAGTCCCATCTTGCGGTAAAGAGTCGCGATACTCACTCCGAGCATGCTCGCGGTCTTTTCACGGGAGCCTTCATTGTACTTCAGCGTTTCCCGGATGAACATCTTCTCCTGCTTGCGAATGTAGTCGGAGAGTTTGTTTCCAATCGGGAGTTGGTGGCGCACACCCTGGGCCTCATCGTCACTGATCTCAATCTTCTGGGTGATCTTGGGCGGCAGGTCAATCGGTCGGATGCGGCGATTATCGGCGAATGCGCAGGCACGTTCGATGGCGTTCTGCAGTTCGCCGACGTTGCCGGGCCACGAGTAGCCGACCAGCATGGCCATCGCGTACTTATCAATTTCAAACTTCGGTGAATTGGTGAGCGCGGCGTAGTTCTTGAGGAAGTGCTCGGCAAGGAGCGGAATGTCGTCCTTGCGCTTGCGAAGGGAGGGCAGCTGGATCGGAATGACCGAAATGCGGTAGTAGAGATCTTCGCGGAATTTTCCTTCCTTGACCCATGTCTCAAGCGGTTCCGTGGAGGTGGCGATGAAACGGGTGTCCAGTTCCGAAGGGAGGGTTCCCGAGAGGCGCCGCGAGTTGATATCCTCAAGATAGGAATCAAGCTGGGACTGCAAGCGCACCGGGAGCACGTTGATCTCCTCAAGAACCACCGTGCCTCCCTGAGCCCGGGTGAAGATTGTTTGCGCGCGACCATCGCCGCCGAACAATTCCGCCTCAAGCAGATCCACCGGAAGGGCGCTGCAATGCAGAACCTTGAAGGGCTCGTCTCGCCGCCGACTCCGATCATGGATGCTGCGGGCCACCATTTGCTTTCCACAGCCGAACTCGCCCTCCAGGAGGGTCGGACTATCGTTGTCCGCGATCTTCGCGGCCATCGCGAGCACTTGCTTGATCTCCGGGCTCTCTCCGATAATCGGATTACGCGGTCGCGAAGGCTCGACGACGAGAGGGGCCTTCAAACCTCCGACATCGAATTTGGAGTCCGTGCGAAGCGCACGGTTGATCGTCCGGCGCAGATCTTCCAATTCGAAAGGCTTGGTCAGGTAGTCGAAAGCTCCCAGTTTCATGGCTTCCACGGCGGTTTCCACGCTTCCGTAGCCGGTGACCATAATGATCGGCATGTCCGGGAACTCCTGGTCGCACTGCTGGATAATGTGCAGGCCGTTCATGTCTCCGATCCGTAGGTCGACAATCATGAGATCGGGCGGAGATTTCTGCAATGCCGCGACCCCCTCCTTGCCGGTTTGATAGGGTTGGACTTCGTGTCCGAGGCTCCGGCAGAGCTTCGTCATGAGGTCCAAAATCGCTGCCTCGTCGTCGATAATCAGTACTTTTGCCATGGGAACTGGGATTCTAGAGCTGTGGGTGTGGGTGAGTTGGCCGAATGGGATCTCTCGGATAACGGATTTGTTGTTATGAGTTCCTGACTATTCTCAATTCTGAAAATTAAACGCTTTCTGAGTAATTGGAAGCAAGAAATGTCCAAAAACGCACATTTCTTAAAATTTTAATAGTTTAAGGGAATTTTGAGCCATTGCGGTGGCCGACCGCCCATCCCTCTAAAATTATCTTAGATACACGGGTGGTCTCGCTTTACATATTATCAATATTGGTTAAATATCTACAATGATGAAACCACACATTTCAGAAATGATTCCGCTGTTGGCAATGATGGCGGTTCTTGGAGGGACCGTGAAGGTGGCGCCTGCGGGCACTACGGCGAAGACGGCAGTGGCGGTGTTTGAGAAGGCGAAGGGAAGGGAATCGCTGAACAACCTGATTGCCGTGCGCGGAACGCGCGGAATCGACCAACCGGAGGTCTGGGAAATCATACTCCTCGACGTGAAGTCAGGTGGAAATGTCTGCTATATGGTGGATAGCAAGCGCATTCTGAGGAGTGGGAGGGTCAAGAAGCGTATCGGCGGCGCTCCGGTCGAGATGAAGAGTCTCGCTTTGGATTCAAATCAGGCTTTCCGCATCGCGGACGGGGAGGCCCGGAAGGCTCGTGTGGGTTTTGATAGTATCGACTATCAATTGCGTGCCATTCCACTTGGCTACTCGCCGGTCTGGCTTGTGCGCTTGCGAGATGCGTCGGGCAGGGAAGTCGGTGTGGTAGAGATCAGCGGTACGAATGGCGCGGTGACGGGCGGAAGGTGGAATGGCAAGCGCTTCGCAAACGGGAGCGCGACCGTGGCATCGGCTCCGCAGGAACCCGAGATCGAGGAATCCGCGGCGGAAATGCATGCGGAGAACCGTGGAAGTGTGGATGAAGCGCCATCGGGCCGGCATGAGGAGTGCCAGACGCCGCAGGAGCACCGTGAGGCACTCGAAGGTGTTTGGAAAAGAGGGACAGACGGGATCGAGAATGCCGGGACGCAGGCGAAAAGTGGCTTTTCGAAGATCGGTTCCGCAGTGGCGGACATCTTCCGGGGGCGGGCGGAATACCGGTCCTCGGGCCAACAGCGATGGAGTCCCAACCGGGGCGCCGCGTCGCGAGGGCATTAGAAGTCTGTCCTTTAGCGCTCGGCTCGGCGAAAGATCAACTCGGTCGCGGATGAAGAACCCTCGTCGAACCGGTACCCGTCGGCGTCAAAGTCCTTGAGTGCTTCCGGAGTATCGATTCGGTTCCGGATGATGAAATCGGCCATCATTCCGCGGGCTTTCTTCGCGAAGAAGCTGATGACCTTGAACTTGCCGTTCTTTTCGTCCTTGAAGACGGGGGTGACGAGTTCCCCGTCGAGCTTCTTCGGCACCACGGAGCTGAAATACTCGTTCGAGGCGAGGTTCACGAGTACCTGCGAGCGCGAGGCCTTCAGCGCATCGTTCAGCGCCCCGGTGATCCGTGCGCCCCAGAAGGCGTAGAGGTTTTTCCCGCGCTTGTTCGGCAGGGCGGTGCCCATTTCCAGACGATAGGGCTGCATGAGATCGAGCGGTCGCAGCAGACCGTAGAGGCCGCTCAGGATGCGGAGGTGTTTCTGCGCGAAATCGTAATCCGCCGCCTTCCAGTTGCGCAGGTCGAAGCCGGTGTAGACGTCGCCCTTGAAGGCGAGCAGTGCGGGCCGCGCGTTCTCGGTCGTGAACGGCCGCTCCCACATTTGGAACCGCTCCACGTTCACCGCCGCGAGATTCCCACTGATGTCCATGAGCTTCGCGAGCCGTTTCTCGGAAAACTTCGCCAGCTTCTCCACGAGGATCTGCGCGTCATCGAGGAAATCCGGCTCGCTGTGCTTCCGCGTCGGGCAGGCGCTTTCGTAGTCGAGGGTCTTGGCGGGGGAGAGGACGGTGATCATGTCTTGGGAATTGCAATTTGCGCCGGGCGTCGACCTGACTATTTTACCGGCCCTGTTTCCACGTCAATTCTGAATACGCCAGCGAAACAAAACCAGACGAACCCTTCAAAAGCCCATGAGTAACGAAACGACCGAAAAGCATTCCTTCCAGGCCGAAGTCCAGCAGCTTCTGGACATCGTCATCCACTCGCTTTACACCGACAAGGAAATCTTCGTCCGCGAGCTGGTCTCCAACGCCTCCGACGCCCTGGAGAAGCTCCGCCTCCGACAGTTGACCGACAACGATGTCTTCGACCCGAAGCTCGAGCCCGAGATCCATATCACCACGAACGAGGAGGAGAAGACGATCACCATCGCCGACTTCGGCATCGGAATGACGCGCGAGGAACTCGTCGAAAACCTCGGCACCATCGCGCACTCCGGCTCGAAGGCCTTTCTCAAGGCCCTGAACGAATCCGGCCAGAAGGAATCCAACCTTATCGGCCAGTTTGGCGTCGGCTTCTATAGTGCCTTCATGGTCAGCGACGAGGTCAAGGTCTACACCCACTCGTGGAAGGAGGACGGCGAGCACCTCTGCTGGACGAGCGACGGTAAGACCGGCTACGAGATCGAGGAAGCGCCCGGCCAGCGCCGCGGCTGCAAGATCGTCATCAAGCTCAAGGACGAGTGCGAGGAGTTCGCGAAGGAATATCGCATCAAGTCCATCCTCGAGCAGTATTCCAGCTTTGTCCCGTTCCCGGTGCTCCTCAACGGCGAGCGGGTCAACACGATCGAGGCCCTCTGGCTGAAGAACAAGAAGGAAGTCACCGACGAGGAATACGAGGCCTTCTACAAGTTCACCGCCAACACCAGCGAGGCCCCGCGCTTCCGCATGCACTTCAGCGCCGACGCGCCCATCGCCATCAACGCCCTCGTCTTCATCCCCATGGAAAACCCCGAGCGTTTCGGCACCGGTCAGGTCGATCCCGGCGTCGCGCTCTACTGCCGGAAAGTCCTCATCGCCAGCCAGCCCAAGGGCCTGCTTCCCGACTGGCTCCGCTTCCTTAAGGGCGTCATCGATAGCGAGGATCTCCCGCTCAACATCTCCCGCGAAACCATGCAGGACAGCGCGCTCGTGCGGAAGCTGAATCAGCTCATCACGAAACGCTTCCTCAAGTTCCTCGAAGGCGAGGCCGCCGACGCCGAGAAATACGCCGAGTTCTACACCCGCTTCTCCCGCTTCCTCAAGGAAGGCGCCGTCATGGACTTCGCCTACCGCGAGCAGCTCTCCGAACTCCTCCGCTTCGAATCCTCCTTCGAGGAAGCCGGCAAGCTCACCGGTCTCCAGGCCTACGTCGACCGCATGAAGGACGGGCAGGACGTCATCTATTACCAGATCGGTGGCAGCCGCGAGGCCATCGAGGCCGCGCCCTACCTCGAAGCCTTCAAGGCACGCGGGCTCGAAGTCCTCTACCTCTTTGACGCCATCGACGACTACCTCATGGGCTCGCTCAGCGAGTTCAAGGGCAAGAAACTCGTCGCCATCGACCGCGACGACGTGCAGCTCGAAGACCTGCCCGAGGACAGCACAGCCGGCGAGCCCCTCGCCGAGGAAGACTTCACGAAACTGTGCGCATGGATCAAGGAACGGCTCGGTGACAAGGTGGAGGAAGTCCGGAAAGGCAGCCGCCTCATCGAAAGTCCGGCCATGGCCCTCAACGCCGATCCGATGATGACCCCGCAGCTCCGCCACATGATGGCCAGCATGGGGCAGGAGACGCCGCCCAGCCGCGTCCACCTCGAACTCAATCCGCGCCACGGCCTCGTCAAGCGCATCGCCGCCGCGCGGGAGAAATCCCCCGAGCTGGCCAAGCTCGTCGCCGAGCAGATCCTCGACAACTCCATGATTGCCGCCGGTCTCCTCGAGGACAGCCGTGACCTCGTCCAGCGCGTCTACCGCATCATGGAGCTGGGCCTCGGCGAGTCGTAGCGCGGGCATCCCTGCCCCCATGCTTCCGACGGAGGGGCCGGCTTACTGTCCCCGCACCCGCAGATACGCCGGCGGCCCGGCGTTCGTCACCGTCGCGGAAGTCATGTTCGTCGGCGCGCCGATGTTCATCCATGTTCCCGTTGCCATCGACGGACTCGTCTCGACCTGGTAGGGCGGCGTTCCTCCCGTCCAGGTCAGCGACAGATCCTCGCCATCGCGCGTGACGGTGGTGATCTCAAACGGCGTCGAAGAAGGCGCGGGGACGAAGGTGATGCCGGAGATGTGCAGGCCCATGTTGCCGACCAGCGTGGTGGATCCGGTGATGGGATTGATGGTGACAAGCTCCCGGTCGAAGTTGCCATTCGTCTTCCGGATGCCGTAGAGAACGCCCGTGCCCGGATGCTGCTCGATGCCCAGCAGGCCGCCGAAAACATCCACCGGGTCCCCGCCTCCGGGAGGATACGTCAGCGTCAGTTCCCCGAGGGCCTCTCCCGTATCGGGATCGATCTCCATCAGCACCCCGTTGACTCCGACCCCCTTCCGGTGCCCGATGAACAGCTTAATCGTGTCCCCGAGCGTGACAAAGGCGATCCCCTTGCAATCGGCCTGCGAACCGTCCGAGGGAAAGCTCGGGCGCGCGAGGAACGTGCAGCCGCCCTCCTTCGTCAGCGTGAAGATCCCCTCGTCGTCGGTGAGGTAGAAGCGGCTCGTCTCGTTCGACCACGCGAGTCCGCGCGCGGCCGTGTATTCGTCGACGCCGCGGGCGCGGAAGGCGGTATCGGTCTGCGTTGAGGTCCGACGATCCACCGGCAGGAGCCAGGCGGGACGGGGTGCGGGCAGGCCGAAGCACGGCAGCGCCGGATCCGGGTTCGGACAGGGATCGGCGTTGAAGACCGCCGTCGCCACCTGCGTCGCCAGATCGATCGCCTCCAGATACTGGCTGTCCTGGTAGCCCACGCCCAGGATGTCGGGCCCGCCCTGGTCGTGGCCGGCGCGGGCCGGATTGTTCGAGTAGGAATGCGAGCCCGCCGAGTGATAGAGGCGGCCGTCGGCGGGGCAGAAGCCAATCGCCTGGCTGTCATTCACGAAGGTCATCTTGAAGAGTGGTGTCGCGCCGCCGTCCGTCAGGTCGATCTCGTAGAGCGTGTGGTCCGGGTAAAGGAATCCTCCGTTGCCGTCCGGTGTTTCATCCTGCTGCTGTCCGGTGATCCCGACCAGCCTCCATTCCTGGCCGGACGTTACCTGCGCCGAGAGGCCCATAGTGGAGAGGAGCGATGCGACGAGGAGGGAACGATCGAACAGGCGGGTTCTCATGGTTTCCGGCGAGATTGTCTGGAAGGCGGACGAATGTCCAGCGCGGATCGCGGAGGCATAGCGAAACTTTGAGACTTCCCGGCGGGATACCATCCGAGGCGACCGGATCGCCGCCCGCTGGGGCGGCTCCCGATTTGGATCGCGGAAGTTCCTCTTCCGCTTTGCGGCGGAGGCCAGTCGCACTGGCCGTGGCGCGGAGCCGGAGCTGGGGAAGCGACCGCGCGGGCGAAGGCGGGACCGGCAGTGCGACTGCCGCGGTCCAGCCTGCGGAGGTTCCCGGAAAGCGGAAGAGGAACTTCCGCGCTTGAAAGCAAGCGCCCCCGCGCATTCTCCCCGAGCCCGAACCCTGGCGAACGCTTTTGGACTGCGCCAGTCCTCTGGCGCTTTCGGCGGAGATCGCGGTGCGGCAAGGTCTCGAACAAGAATGCTCTTCCCCGGTGCTTCCACCTCAAACTTTAACCCCATCATGCCGACGGAGAGACCACCGCGATGAAAATTTCCACCCCAGCGCCGCCTTTCGAGGATATCGTCCGACACCAATCGATCAACACTTTCGACTCAGAAGATATTCCAAACGCAAATGAGTAATATCGAAACGCAATTTCTCCGAGTTCTTGCGGACGGACACCGTGCTACTGCGGATCGCATCGTCCGACGAATAAGTGAGAACAGCCAATCCATGGAGGCTATTGCCAATATCGTCCACGAGGAGATTCGTGGCCTATTTCACGGCTCACTCGTAGTGCTCGACAACGGAAGCAGTCTAGCGGACTCGAGTATGATTAGGATTTTCGATGATTTCGGAGAGCAGTTTTCTTCAAATCTTCATGAACGAGTCAGCGATCACTACGACCAACAAGACGGCGATGGTCGATCCCCTGCACGCTCCGAGGTTGACGCGTGGGGAAATCTCGAACCTCATCATTTCAATTCATCCTCGCTCTTGGTCGGGATGACATGTCTCAATCGGAAGGGCGAAAAATCAGGCCAGTAAGGCAAAAACCCAGGCCAGCGATCAAAAGTGAGCTGCCCCTTTGCGACCCGCTCCTGACAACCGGGGCGCTTCCCGAAAGGAGACGGTATCCGTCGTGACAACGCTTCCTGACCGATTACCGG
>JAHEDC010000574.1 GCA_024641425.1 Verrucomicrobiales bacterium
CGCCCGGGCAGCCGACGCGAGATTGTCCAACGACGCCACCCGCTCCCACAGGTTCTTGTGACGCTTCATCCCGCCGCGCTGCTTTTCAGCCAGCCGCCTACCATGCGCGCCAGCCAGCGCGTCGCCTCGATGCGCCGGATTGCTGCGGGGCAGGAGGGCGAGGAGGCCCCCTGGAAAAAAATTCGAAATCCGATGATCCTTTTGCTCGCCGGATTTCGCACGGGTCTGTTGAATGAAAACACCGATGCCCGAACCGCCGCCGAAATCCGCCGACGCCATCTTCGCCGGAGCCCTGAGCCGACCCGCCGCCGGACGCGAGGCCTTTGTCGCGGCGGCCTGCGGGGACAACGGGGAACTGCTCGCCGAAGTCGGCGCGCTCCTCGCCGCCCATGCCGAGGCACCTTCCGGGTTCCTCTCCGAACCCGCCGGCGGTGGAATACCCGACGACGCCTGCGACTCCGCCCCCACGATCCAGACCGGCGATCCCGCCCTCGCGGAGCGCGTCCACGCCCTTCTCCATGCCCGGGAGGACAACGCCCCGTCACCCGCCGCGCCCGGCGAGAAGCCCGGCGAGAGGATCGGCCCCTACAAGTTGCTCCAGGAACTCTGCGAGGGCGGCTTCGGCACGGTGTGGATGGCCGAGCAGAAGGAACCGATCTCCCGCATGGTCGCCCTCAAGGAGATCAAGAGGGGCGTGGACACCCGCGAGGTCATCGCCCGCTTCGAGGCCGAGCGCCAGGCGCTGGCCATGATGGATCACCCGCACATCGCCAAGGTGCTGGACGCCGGGGCCACCGACCCACTGACAATGCCCCGTAAAACGGGACGGTTGGGGCTCCGGATCTTCAATTCTTCGCGGAAGCAAGGCGATGCGGGGGATGATCTCAGACAGAGGACGTGGCATGCGGGAAGGCCCATGAAGACAGCCCGCTCATTCGGAAATGGCGGCAAGTTGTCACCCCGGAACCGGGGACGGCCCCGTTCAACGAGGTAAAAGAGGTCACGCCTCCCCGGAGCCCCGCGTTTGGCGGAGCCCCGGGGGTGGCGATCATGAAGCCTCGGGTCTTGCCGAATCCCTCCCGGCGCCGGCATGGCACAGGTGCCGCTCGCGCGCCCTCCGCAGGTCGGAGTCCCAGCGGGGCCGGGTGCCGTCGAGCGCCTGGAGTGTGGGGAATGCGAACCTCAGCCGATCAGGGGATCCGATTGGCTCTCGCGCCCGATTTCCAGGTGTCCCGCGTGACGCTGGGCGTAGTGGGGATGGCCCTCTGCGGTGATC
Organism: Verrucomicrobiales bacterium; assembly: GCA_024641425.1. Taxonomy (GTDB): domain Bacteria; phylum Verrucomicrobiota; class Verrucomicrobiia; order Verrucomicrobiales; family DEV007; genus JAHEDC01. Next base: position 1,277 of record JAHEDC010000574.1, read on the forward strand.
GAAAGGTCGTGCCAGCCGTGGCTTCCGGCCAAGGGGACGCGATGGCGCAGCGGGACTCCCGCCTCCACGGTCAGGCGCGTTACAGGCTTGTCCCCGTAGGCAAGCTCAGCGAGGATGAGCGCGAGGCCGATGGGAGCGGTGAAGGTGATCGCGAGGTCTCCGGTCGGGCTGCCGTCGTCCGCGAGGTAGGGATCCAGAGAAACGGCGAGGGACGGGTCGTCGGCACTGCCGCGGAATTCGCGGTAGAAGCCATTCGGGCCATGCACCCGGATCTCGTAGCGTCCCTCGGGGAAATCCGCGAGCCTCCAGGCATCGGAAATGCGGTCGCCGGCCTTGACGGCGTAGGCGCGGGTCCTGGCCAGGCCGGGCGCATAGGCGTGGAAGGGCGCTCCCGCCGCGCGCTCGCCAAAGAGCCTCCGCGAGGCCTCGAACGTGAGGACGAAGGCCTGCTTGTCCGGGCCTAGCGCACCCTGCGCGGAAAGTTCGTAGGGAAGCGCGCAGGCCGGACGCGTGCCGGGCTCCTGACCCACCGGCGCGCGCGGGTTCTGACGTGCGGCGGCGATCTCCACCGCCGTGAGCGGCCCCGGTGTCGCCGGGACGGGGCGGAAGCCAGCCCGGTGGATCGCCGGGAGGAAGCTTCCGCGCTCGACCTTCGCCACCGGCGCTCCCTCCGGGCCCGCGGCGCGGAAGGCGGACAGGAGGTCGCCGCAGATCGCGCGCCGCCAGGGAGAGATGTTGGGCTCGACGACCGGCTTTCCGGTCTTGTGCGTGAGGAATTTCTCCAGGAAGCGCAGGATCGAGGTGTGGTCGAAGACTTCGGAGCAGACGAAGCCGCCGCGGCTCCAGGGCGAGGCGATGACGAGGGGCACGCGGTAGCCGAGTCCGATCGGGCCCGGCGTGGTCACGTCCCGGGGATGGTCGCGCCGCCACGCTTCCTCCTGCGCGGCGCGGACATGCTCCAGCCCGGGGTCCAGTCCCTCGGAGGCCTTTCCCGAATCCGGGACTTCCGGATCGGGCGGGACGAAGGGCGGCACATGGTCGAAGTAGCCGTCGTTCTCGTCGTAACAGAGGATGAAAATCGTCTTTTTCCAGACGTCCGGGCGGCGGGTGAGGATGTCGAGCGCCTCGGAGATGTACCAGGCACCGTACCAGGGCCCGTCCGGATGGTCGGAGAACACCTGCGGGGCAACGAGCCAGGAAACCGTCGGCAGCCGGTCCGCTTCCACATCGGCGCGGAACTGGTGCAGGATGTCGCCCTTCGGCACCTTCATCGTGCGCTCGGTGTCGCCGTCGCGGTAGCGGATCTCCTCCAGTTCCCGGTAGTGGGGATCGCTCCCGTTGGTCACGAAGGCCCTCCGGTGCAGCGCCTTCTCGTAGTCGGAGAGCGCCTCGAACGCGGTCTCGGAGAAGGCCTCGCATTCCGCCGAAAGCACGGCCACCCGCCGGCGGAGCGCCTCGATCGCACGGGTGTTCTCCTCGGTGCGCGGTTCCGGCGAGGACGCGACCATGGCTTCGAGTTCGCGGGCCAGCCCGGCGGCCCGCCCGGCCACGAATTCCCTCCGCGCGCGGGCGAAGCGCACCCCGAACTGCGAGCAATACTCCAGCGGGTTGTCGCCGAAGTTCGAGAGCCAGCCCGCCGCCTCGCCTCCGAGGCCGGTGTCGAGGTCGATTTCGTTCTGGTAGACGCACCAGGGGATTCCGGCCTCTTCCAGCCGTTCGGGGAAGGTCTTCCACCCGATGTTCGTCGTATGGTCGGCGTCGTTGTTGCGCACGCCGGCGCGGCTTTCGGGCGTCTGTTCCGCGCGGATGGTTCCGGACCAGAGGTGCAGCCGGTTCGGCGTCGTGCCCGTCAGCACCGAGCAGAAATTCTGGTCGCAAACGGTGAAGGCATCGGCCAGGGCGTAGTAGAACGGGAGATCCTCGCGACCGTGGAACCCGAGCGTGAGCGGGAGACCGGCGTAGGCGGCATGGCCGGATTGCTTGTGGTGCAGCCAAAGGTCGTGGAGGCCGCCATTGCGGGTGAGATTCTGGTCGCCCCAGTTGTGCGGCAGGCAACCCATCCAGGTCGACTTGCTGCCAAGGAGATCGAGCCGGAACGGTGCGTGGGTCTCGCCCGCGGCATTTGTCTGCAGCCAGACCGGATTCCCGTCCGGCAGCGTCACCGCCCGCGGGTCGCCGAAGCCCCGCACGCCCCGCAGTGTCCCGTAGGTGTGGTCGAAGGAGCGGTTCTCCTGCATCAGGATCACAACGTGCTCGGCATCCAGGCAGGTCGAGCCGGGGTCGGCCTCGATGGCCAGGGCCTTGCGCAGGGAAGACGAGAGCGCGCCCGCCCCCAGCGGGAGAGTGCCAAGCTTGCGGAGAAAATCGCGGCGGCTTTCCATCCCGCAAGCATGCCCTCCGTTGCGCCCCGTGACAAGCTATCCCGCGCGGGAGATCGCGGCGCCGTGGGTTGGGAGGAGCACGGAGGAGACAAACGGTCGCCCTTTTTGTTTCGCCCGTACGGACAGTC
>JAHEDC010000110.1 GCA_024641425.1 Verrucomicrobiales bacterium
CACTCAGGGAGGTCGCGTCGGCGTTCAGCACGGTGGTATCCGAAAGCTGCTCGGCAAGCATCTCGCAGCGGAGAGGATCCTGCTCGAAGATGCGTACCCGGCAATTCCAGCTTTCAAGGAGCTGCGCCAGCGTGAATCCGTAGTCGTCTCCACCGAGAATGACGACGTTCAACTGCCTCTCTTTGGTCGCTCCCCGCATCAGCCGGTCCGCGACATCGCTGAGCTGACGGGGATCCCCGAAGAGGGTGACCAGATCGCCCTTGCACAGCCGTTCGCTCGCGGTCGGAACCATGGCGTCGCCATCCCGCAGGATTGATCCGACACGCACCCGTGACGGCAAGTTCGCCTCGCGCAAGGTCTTCCCCTCGTCTTCAAAGCGGTCGGAAACAATCACCTCCTGCAGTTCGATCTTCCCCCGTGCGATCTCTTCCACCATGATCGACCCGGGATTGCGCACGAACTTCGCCAGTTCCAACGCCGTGAGCCGCTCGGAACTGAACATGTGATCGATGTGGAAATGGGTCTTGTAGTCGAAGAGCCATTCCTCCTGCTGCACCGCCGGATCCGCACGGCAGATGACGTTCGCCGCTCCCAGTTCCTTGGCGATCGAGCAGGCGGCCATATTCGCATTGTTGTTGCTCGTCAGCCCGAGGAAAAGCTCGCACTCCGCCACATTCGCCTCCACCAGCGTCCGCGCCGAAGTGCCGTCCTCGTTCATCACCCGCACATCGATCTGCGCGTCGATCTCCGCCGCGAGGGCCGAGTCCTTCTCGATGACGACAATGTTGTGTGCCGCGCTTGAGAGGCTCCCGGCAAGGTGACGGCCGATTTCTCCGGCTCCGACAATGATGATGTTCATGGATTCGCGCTGTTCCCGCGTGTGGGGACGCCCAACATAAGGCGGAGGGGAAAAACGTCAACGCCCCCCCTCAGAAGGCGGTCAATTCCTCCCGTAGCCTCTCCATCGGAAGGCCCACTACATTCGTCCATGAACCGATCGTCCGCGCGATAATGCGTTCGCCATGCTCCTGCGCCGCGTAGGCGCCCGCTTTATCAAGCGGGTTGATCAAGGCCAGATAGTCCCGGATTTCTCCTTCGTCGAGCGCGAGGAAGGTCACCTCTGTCACCACATGGAAGAGCACTTTCTTGGAAGGCGCGTCGCGGCGGATGCAAACTCCGGTGCAGACTTCATGCGTCCTTCCGACCAGTCGTGCGAGCATCCGTTCCGCCTCCGGAAAATCCCGCGGTTTTCCAAGCGGCTCGCCGTCGATGTAAACCAGCGTGTCGGCGCCAATGACCATGCGCTCCGGGTGATTCACGCCCACCGCGTCGGCCTTGAGCGCCGCATTCGTTTCCGTCAGCTGGCCGGGCGGAAGCGAGGGATCATGGAGTTCCTCCGCCGGAGAGGCTACAATCTCGCAGGCAATGCCCGCTTCCGCCATGAGGTCACGGCGCCGAGGTGAGGAGGAAGCGAGGATGATCGGATTCATGCGCCCCAAGAATGCCCGCGAATTCATTTTCACAAAACATATCTACATATCTAGATATATTGATTCAAATTTACTTGAATCCCCTTCTGAAAGCGACATCTTGAGTTCAATGACCCATGATCCCATTACTGCCGAGCTCCGGAAGTCCCTTCGTGATCGCATCCTCGTCCTCGACGGGGCGATGGGAACGACCATTCGCGGCTACGGACTCGACGAGTCCGCTGCCCGAGGAGAGCGCTTCAAGCACAATGAGAAGGACATCCTGAACAACGGCGACATCCTCTCCCTCACGCAGCCGGACATCATCGGCGACATCCACAAGCGCTTCCTTGAGGCGGGTTCGGATATCATCGAAACGAACACCTTCTCGGCCACTTCCATCTCGCAGAGCGAGTTCTTTGTCACCGATCCCCGCGAGAGCGGCAAGGGGAGGAAAAACCCCGAGTTCTTTCAGCGCGAGGTGCTTGAGAATCCCTTCCTCCGCGATCTAGCCCACGAGTTAAACGTCCAATCCGCCCGACTGTGCCGGAAATGGGCCGACGCCATTGGTTCGGATACCGGAATCAAGCGCTACGTGGCCGGAGCCATCGGGCCACTCACCGTCTCGCTATCCGTTTCCCCCGATCACGACGATCCCGGCTTTCGCACCGTGACATTCGACCAGGTGCGAGAGGACTATAAGCGCCAGACCCGCGCGCTTGTAGAGGGCGGCGTTGATATCCTGATGGTCGAGACGATCTTTGATGCCCTCAACGCGAAGGCTGCCCTCGTCGCCATTCAGGAAGTCTTCGCCGAGGACGCTGTCGTTTTCCCCATCATCGTCTCGGCCGCCGTCGGAAAAGGCGGCGACACCCTCATTTCAGGCCAGAACGCCCTCGCTTTATGGAATGCGGTACGCCACACACAACCCCTCGCCATCGGCCTCAATTGCTCGCTCGGCCCCGATCTCATGCGGCCGACGCTCGTCGAACTCGCGGATGTCGCCACCACCGCCGTCTCCGCCTACCCGAATGCCGGCCTTCCCGACCCCCTCTCACCTACCGGTTTCCCCTGCTCCCCCGGGGACATGGAAGCCTACATCGACGAATTCGCCGCCAGCGGGCTCGTCAATCTGGTCGGCGGTTGCTGCGGGAACACCCCCGATCACGTCGCCGCCATCGCCAAGGCCGCCGGTCGCCACGCTCCGCGCGCCATCCCGCAACTGCAACCGCAATCCGTCGCCCGTTGATCAAGGCCTACCCACGCAGTGCCCATGACTGAAACCAAGACCATTCCTCGCTACCTCCGTCTCTCCGGCTCGGAGCCCTACGAGCATACTCCGGACAAGAACTTCCTCATGATCGGCGAGCGCACGAATGTCGCCGGTTCCCCGCAATTCCGGAAACTGGTGCAGCAGAACAAACTCGACGAAGCCCTCGCCGTCGCCCGCCAGCAGGTCGAGAACGGAGCCAATGTCATCGACATCTGTTTCGACGACGGGATGATCGATGGGGAGGAAATGATGGCGCGCTTCCTCCACCTCATTCAGTCCGAGCCCGATATCTCGAAGGTCCCGATCATGGTGGATTCCTCGAAGTGGAGCATTATCGAGGCCGGGCTCAAATGCCTTCAAGGGAAGGGTATCGTCAACTCCATTTCCATGAAGGAAGGGGAAGACGTTTTCCGTGAGCACGCGCGCAAAGTGCTTCGCTATGGCGCCGCCGTCGTCGTCATGGCCTTCGACGAGAACGGGCAGGCCGCGACCTATGAGGACAAGACGCGCATTTGCGAGCGGGCCTACCGCATTCTCGTCGACGAGGTCGGATTCCCCCCCGAGGATATCATCTTCGACCCGAATATCCTCACCGTTGCGACCGGGATGGAAGAGCACAACAACTACGCGCTCGATTTCATCAACGCCACGCGTTGGATCAAGGAGAACCTTCCCTTCGCCAAGGTGAGCGGGGGCGTGAGCAATATCTCCTTCAGCTTCCGGGGCAACAATGTCGTCCGGGAGGCCATGCACTCGGCCTTTCTCTATCATGCCACCCGCGCCGGGATGGACATGGGTATCGTCAATGCCGGCATGCTCGAGGTCTATGACGAAATTCCCAAGGAGTTGCTCGTCAAGGTCGAGGATGTTCTCCTCAACCGCCGCCCCGATGCCACCGAAATCCTGGTCGACTTCGCCGAGCAGTTCAAGGGCCAGGATGGCAGGAAGCAGGAAGCCGACCTTGCCTGGCGCGAGGCCTCCGTCGACAAGCGGCTTGAGCACGCCCTCCTCAAGGGCATCACCGATTTCATTGACGCGGACACCGAGGAAGCCCTCGCCAAATACGAGCGCCCACTCAAGGTCATCGAGGGCCCGCTCATGGATGGCATGGGCATCGTGGGTGACCTTTTCGGAGCCGGAAAAATGTTCCTCCCGCAGGTCGTGAAAAGCGCGCGCGTGATGAAGAAATCGGTCGCGTGGCTCACGCCCTTCATGGAGGCCGAAAAGGCCGCGAATCCCGAACAACGGAGCGCGGGGAAGGTCGTTCTCGCAACGGTAAAGGGAGATGTGCACGACATCGGGAAGAACATTGTCGGCGTCGTCCTCGCCTGCAATGGCTTTGAGGTGACGGACCTCGGAGTGATGGTGCCCTGCGAGCGCATTCTCGATGCCGCCCTTGAACTCGGGGCCGACATCGTCGGGCTTTCCGGACTCATCACACCCAGCCTCGATGAGATGCAGCATGTCGCCGCCGAAATGAAGCGACGCGGCTTCAACCTCCCGCTCCTCATCGGCGGTGCCACCACGAGCCCAGCCCATACCGCGATCAAGATCGCCCCCCACTACGACCACCCCGTCGTCCATGTCCTCGACGCCAGCCGCAGCGTTCCCGTCACGACAAGCCTGCTCGGCGACCGGCGCGACCGCTTCATCGCCGAAAACGAGCGACGCCACCTCGATCTCCGGGAGAAGCACGCACGGAAGGATTCGGCGGCGAAACTCCTCCCGATCGAGGAAGCCCGCTTGCGGAAATTCACGGGGGACTGGGCCCAGTACCAACCCGCGAAACCCCATTTGCCGGGGCCCACCGCAGCCGTCATCCCTCTTCCCGAACTCCTCCCCTACATCGACTGGTCTCCCTTCTTCCATGCGTGGGAACTCCGTGGTCGCTGGAACTCGGGCACGGGAACTTTCACGCCTGCCCAGGTCCCGGGCACCGATGAAGCCACTGTCGCGCACATCGCCGAGGAAGCGGAAAAACTCCACGCCGATGCCCTGAGGCTCATGGACCGTATCCTTGCGGAAGAACGCTTCACCGTCCGGTCCGTTCGCGACTTCTGGCCAGCCAACAGTAGCGGCGACGACATCGAAATCTATACCGATGACACGCGCGCCCAAGTCCGCGTCGTCTTCCACACCCTCCGCCAACAGCAACGTAAGACCGGGAGTGATCCCAAGCCGAACTATGCGCTCGCCGACTTCATCGCCCCCAAGGATACCGGGCTCGCGGACTACCTCGGAGGATTTGCCGTTTCCGTTCATGGTGCCCACTCCTTCGCCGATGAGTTCGTGGCGGCGCACGACGATTACTCAAGCATCATCGTGAAGGCCCTCGCGGACCGACTGGCGGAAGCGGGAGCGGAATTCCTGCACAAGCAGGCGCGCCTCGACTGGGGATACGAACGGGCCGATGATCTCACTCCGGACGAACTCATCCGTGAGCGATACCGCGGTATCCGCCCCGCCCCAGGCTATCCCGCCCAACCCGACCATACCGAGAAACGCACCCTCTTCGATCTCCTCGACGCTCCGGCGAACGCGGGCACCGAACTCACCGAAAGCTTCGCGATGCATCCTGGCGCGAGTGTGAGCGGCCTGTATTTCTCCCACCCGGACTCCCGTTACTTCGGGGTAAGTTCAATCAACCGCGACCAGATCGAGGATTACGCCCGGCGCAAAGGCCAAGCGGTTGCCGAGACGGAAAAATGGCTGGGCCCCTGGCTCGCCTACGATCCCGCTTAGCCGAGCAATTCCACCACGCGCTGTCCAAGCAGACCGGGACTGAAGGGCTTGAGGATGACCTCGTTGGCTCCCGCATCGAGAAGCGCCTCCTTGAGGGAAAGCTCACGGTATCCGGTGACAACGATGATGGGTTTCATCGCGAGGGCGGGATTGCCGCGGAAGGCACGGACGAGGTCCATTCCACTGCAACCCGGCATCTCGTAATCGAGGATGGCGAGATCGGGATCGACCGCCCGCATCTCGCGCATCACCTCATCGCCGGTTCGGAAAAGGGCACAGTCACACCCGGTTCGACGCACGGAGGCTTCAAGCAGGCGCAGGGTTACGGGTTCATCATCGGCAATCAGGACGCGTTTCATGGTTTTTGGACGGTTTTGCTCCAGTAGAGCATGGTTTGATCATCTTTCAGGGCGTCGACGGACGCTCCGGAAACCCTCCTGAGTTGTTCCACCCTGTTCCAGAAGACGTCGGGGTGGTGGGTGCCCGTGTCGACGGCTACCTGGAGGAGATTCTCCCATCCCCACCAACTCCTCATGCCCGACCCGCGACACTCGATTTCCCATTCGAAGAGTCCGTCCGTGACCAAGAGCAACCGATCGAAATCGGCCAGCAACTCGGTTTCCACCGCGTACTCGGCGTTCGGGAAAAGCCCGAGGGGCGGCCCCGAAGGATTGACCTGCCGGTAAATCCGGCCCTCGTTCATCAGGATGACCGGCGCATGGCCGGCGTTCACGATCTCGGCACGCGTGTTCTCCCGATCGATCCTGACAATCGCACAGGTGATGAACATCGTTACTTCCGCGAATTGAAGCGAGAGCACGTCGTTGATCGACACGATCAATTCCTCCAGCGATTGCGAACGGGAGAGATTGGTGTGCAGTCCGTTGCGAAACAAGGTCGCCATCATGGCCGCGGAGACTCCCTTCCCCATCACGTCGATGATTGCCATCACAAGGTTTCCGTTGCTGTCACGACAGGCTTCGACATAATCGCCCGCCACCTCGTGGGCGCTCTTATGGCGGAGGATGATCTCCCAGTGACGCGAAATCGGAGGCGCGAGAATCGGGAGCAGGTTGCGTTGGATCTCAGCCGCCAATTCCAGCTCCCGTATCGCCCGCTCCTGCTGGCTGCGGGTCACGCGCAGATTGCAGTTCGCCAGCGCGATGCCCAGAAGATCGGAAAAGGCGCGGAGGTTCGTCCATTCCTCGGCCCGGCGCTTCTCCCCTGCTTCCCTGTCGGCGATAATGACGCAACCAAGTGTCTTGCCCGCCGCCACCACCGGAAAGCAACAACCCGAATGAAAGCCCCTGAGCATCGAATCGTCCATGACGCTCTCCTTTGAATCCCAGAAAAACGACTCCCCGTCGGCGAGGACTTGCCGGGCAAGGACCGGTGTATCACCGGGGAGCACCACCGCCTCCACCCCGGCCAATTCTCCGACAATTTCCGGGCGCACGTGCTCGGAGAGGCAGAGTTTCAAGAGACCGTTTCGCGGAGGAAGAATCAATTCAAGGCTCCTCAGGCCTTCCCGCACCAGCGCGTCCGTGCCCTCGGCGCTGTTGAGCACTGCCCCCATTCGATGGAACGCCGCGAGGGATTCATACAAGTTCGAGAGCTCATCAAGAAGGGAATCCATCTCCAGAGGCATCATCGGCTCAACCTCGCACGGAGAAACCCAAGCCTCTGCCTTGCGCGTGATCACCTGGCGGTAGCCTTGCGACGAGACCCAGTGCGTGTGCCGGTCGCTCAGGTTGGCGATGATAAAAAGTCCTCGCCCGCTTGATGCCAGTTCATCGTCCGGGAGCGAGGGGCTCTCCCGCAAATCGGCCGGTGGCCCCTGACCCGGGTCCTCGATGACGAGTGACACCTGCTTGATTCCGATGCTCCACTCCACCCTCACCCTCGCCGTCGCGAGGCCCGCACAGCCGTGGCGGATCGCGTTGGTGAGCGCCTCGGTGCAAATCAGGCGCCACGGTTCGATATCCGAATCGGGAGCCCCCGCCTCGCGGAGCGCGTGCAGGAACTGCTGCCTCGCGCCTGGGATCGCGGCAAGTTCGGGGGCAAGAGTGAGCGAGGCTCCCCGTGTCCCGTCGATGTTTCCTAACTGTTCACGTTGCCCGTCGAGCGTGACCATAGTCCTCCTTTGATTACCTGCCAGGCGAATTCCCGGCAGACGTCGATGAATTTCTCGCGCGGCTGCGCCGCCTGATAGACGGCGTGAAGCGCCTCCATCTCGTCATCCGGCGAGTGGCAGCCATGCGTGTCCGCGTATGAGAAGACGCCGACCGGCGCCGACGACAGGATGTCCTGCCAGTCTTCGCTCAGTAGTGAAAGTTGCTCGCGGTTGCGGGGAAGCACGCCGAAGAGGAAATAGTTTCCCCGCACCACTTCCAGCAGCCAAGGAAGACGTTCCTTCCACAAGGGGGCATTGGCATAAGTGGCAATACGCTCGCCCTGAAAGGTCTCAAAATCCCTGCTTTCCCCGCAGGAACGATCGAAGAGATGCCTTCCTTTCAGCGCTATCCAAAGTATGAGCGCGATCCCCCGCTCGATGCAGCCGGGCTTTTGTGGGGAGCGCACCCAGGTATCGGCAATGAATTGGTCGACCTTGGGAACCTTGCCCCGGTGGCGCAAATTCAGCAGCAGCCCGCCGTTGAGGTAACAGCGGTTCACTTCCGTCTTCGCGCCGAGAAAAGTGTGCTTCGAGATCTTCGAATCAACCACCACATTCTCGCCGGCAAGGACGCAGCCGTGTCCGATCGAGGCGTTGGGGCCAATCTCGCTGCCTTCGCCGATATAGACATTGTTCCCAATCCAAACCGGCATCTGAATGCGAACGCTGGGGTGAATATGACAGAATCGCCCGATGGCCAGATTTAGATTCTGCACCTCGGCCCGGTCATAGGACCACGCGAACCAATCGTTTTCCAGGGCGAACCAGTAATCGAGGAGCGTCCATCCGTCGCCCGGTGCGGGAGTCGCCTCCTTCATCCACGGGAGCCGCGCGCCATCGACCGCGGATCCGGGCGCTTCGGCGGGCGACCCCACGGGAACAACTTCCCAGGCCAAGGGCCAGAGCGTCGCGTTCGTCAGCACTTTCCGGACCTGATCGGGCCGGTCCGCAGACCAGACCCGAACCTTGTCGTACCCCTGGTTCAGCGCGTGGTCCAACCAGTGGTAGATGACATGCTGGTCTCCCACCTGCCAGAGAGCGAAGGGCTCCCTTGAACGCAGCTGGTCATCGAGAACTCCCCAATCAGGGAAGACGAGATCAAGGATCCGTTTCGGGTGGCCTTCGTGGTTCATCGTCTAATAGGCCCCCTTTCCCATCAACACCGCCGGAATCGTCTTGAAAAGTATCTTCACATCCTTCCAAAGGCTCTCGGAGTAGATGTATTGAAGATCGAGGCGTACCTGGCCGGCAAAATCGATATTCGCACGGCCTCCGATCTGCCAGAGGCAGGTGAGCCCGGGTTTGACCGTGAGGCGCCTCAACTGAAAGGCATTGTACTTCCGCACCTCTTGGGGAACCGGCGGTCTCGGTCCCACCAACGCCATCTCGCCCTTCAGGACACTCCACACCTGCGGCGCCTCATCGAGGGAGAGTTTCCGGATCCAACGCCCGGTTTTCGTGATCCGCGGGTCCCGCTTCATCTTGAAGGTCACCCCCTCCGCGTGCTGGTTCTGATCCGCGAGCTGCGTCTTGGCCGCTTCCGCGTGTTGCACCATCGAGCGCAACTTCCAGATATAGATCGGTCGTCCTCCTTTTCCAATGCGCAACTGACGGAAAAATACGGGGCCGCCGTCCTCCAGTTTGATGAGCACCGCCACCACACCGATGACGGGCGCGAAGCACAGGACTCCCGCCAGACCACCCGCGATGTCGAGCAGGCGCTTCAGGAATTCCGTTCCCGACACCGTGAGCTTCCACAGCATCCGTCGGCGTAGAATGTGGCGCCTCCAACGCTGCACCACCGCCGGATCGGCCGCCCGCGACCAGAAGTCCATCAGGACGCGATCCACAGGTGCCCGATTGTCACCGCCTTCACGCCCGCTGGGCGGAGTGCCGGGTTCCTGGTCAGATGGTTTCAAGGGCAAGGTTTCGGTTTCCACTTGCGATAATTATAATAAAATCTATATTTATTGCAATTCTAAAATTAATTATTTAGTCAACCCAACCATTATGTTTCAATTCAAGAACCATCCCGACGGATTGGAGATCCTCGTCGAGGTCAAAAGTTTCGAGGCATTCACCATCGGGGAATTTCGGAGCGGTCTGGAGGTCTACGGCGCCGCCGACACAGGCACTATTGTGGTGGATCTCACGAACGTGGAGATGATCGACAGCTCGGCGATCGGAGCGTTGCTCAGTGTCCAGAAGCGTCTCAAGGATCCCAAGGAGCGCGTCACGCTGCGGGGCGCACGGCCAGCCGTCCTGAGCGTGATCGAATTGCTGAGGCTTCATCGCGTTTTCCGTATCGAGACGGCGGCAACGGCGGCGGCCTCGTTCCCGACCTAAACGGAAAACCCCGTTCCTCCGGATAGGAGAAACGGGGTTCCATGAGTTCCAAACTCAGATTCTGCACAGGAAGGCTCAGGGAGCCGCCATTCCGTTGTCCTGAACCCGGAAGAACAAATCCACCGGCAGCGGGTTGCCCGGATTCATCGGGTCATAGAATGGATGCTGGAACATGAACATGGTGGACGCTCCCCCGGAGAGAACCGAGTCATCGATATCGGCCTGGAAGGCCGGCGTCAGGAGATCCTGGGAATAGTAGACGCCATAGATCCGATCCGCCTCCGATGTCCACGTCAGCGAGAACATCTGGGTGCCCTGGTCGTAGACGAAATCCGTGATCCGAATCGGGTCGGGCAGGTTCAGGCCAAGATAGAGGTGGGTGGCGCTGGGAGTGCTTGAGACCAACGCGTAGGTCGGAGCACCTCCGCCATTGGTCAGGGTGTCTCCGGGCGCCGACGAGATCTCGAAGTGCGAACCGCCTCCGCCTTCCCACCAGACAAACAGCGCCTCGTGGGAACCAGCGGTGAGGAAGACCGTCGCCCGCGTGTTCGAATCGCCGGTCCCGGCAGGGAAGAAGATCTCGTTGGAGGCACTCATATGGAGGGTTCCCCCACCATTGATCGCCGTGAACTGATCCCCGGGATTGACGAACCGGAAAAGGAAGCCGTCGTCGGAGCGAATCTGGATCGTATAGAGACCATCGGTCGGAGCCACGATCAGGCCATGGGCGAGAAGGGCAATGCGGTCATCGTTGCCTTGTCCGACATTCGGTTCGTCCGGAAACGCGGCCGTCGGGTTGAATTGACCGAAATTCTGTCCCCCGTCGGAGTGATTCAATTCCGGCAGGACTCCGAGGAAATCACTGGTGAAGGTCGAAGGCGGGACGGCCGACGGATCCGAATCACGCAGGAATGCGAGAGTCTGCCCGAGATCATTCACCATCTGACCGGCACCGTTGGTGGCGCCGTACCACATATGCGAACCCCAACCTCCGGGGTTCATTGCCGGCAGCGCCGGAATGACGACATCCGGAATCGCGCCCCAGACCGAGATGAAGGTCGAAGGGGTGATCGCCGACGTGTCGCCAAGCAGCGCCCAATTCGCGGATTGCTGGATCGCGGTCAAGGCTCCGGCCGCCCAACTGATTTCCTGATAGGAGCCGCCGCCGCCCTCGAAGCCGAAGAACTCAACGAGGTAGTCGCCGGCCGCCGGAACATTGAAGACCGCAAAGGCATTCGAGTCTCCCGTGAAATTCGGGAAGAAAACCGAAGCGTCACGGAGGTCGACCTGATTCACCGCGCTTCCGGCCACGGAAACGACATCCGCGCCATTGATCCGGAGGCCATAGCCATCGTCACCACGGATGCGCAGGGTGTAAAGGCCTTCCGCTCCCATGGGGATGGTCACCATCGTCCGGGCATACGTCACGTAATTGTCATCGGCCCCAGCCGTATTCGTGATCTGCGGGGAATCCGGAATCCAGTCGCCGCCGCCGGCCGCGTTCGATTCGGGATCGGCCTGGTTGATGTAGGGCACCACTGCGGTTGCCGCCGGCACTCCATCCCGGATCGCGAACTGGGCATCGCGATAGCCCTGTGCCGTTCCGCCCAAGGTCACTCCCGTGAATTCCATCACGTCCCAGCCGATGGTCGCATTCGTCGCTCCCATAAGGCCCGGGCGCAATTCGCTGATGATGGCGAAAGAGGTCGCGGAAGCGCCCAATTCGAAATCGACCGCTCCGGTTGCGACCGTCGTCTTCCCGGAGACCGTGTAGACGAACTGGGTGAAGGGGGCGGGTTCGGAAGAAAAGGTATCGACAATCGTGGTGAGCCCCCCTGCCTTCGTGATCATCGGGAACACCTGCACGCCGTCCCGCAGCACGGTGAGCGTCGTCTCATCGATGTCCGCCGTTCCACCCGTGCCGACGTCCTCAAGGACAATCGTTGCCTCGCTATGCGCGGTGAAGTCCGCGTCGAAAACCGTCGGTTGCACCGGCACCCTGCTGAAGAATTCTCCGTCCAGATAGAGTTCGAGGAAGCGGGTTCCAACGGGAATCGCGGTGGCGAGTTGGAAATTCGAGGGCTGGCCCATTCCCGATTCCGTATCGGTCAGACCTGGAGCGGGAGAGCGGAAATTCTCCTTCGGCACGTCGTCGCTGAAGTTGGGGTCGTGGTCAAAAGAGATTTGAGCACCGACTCCGAGCGGGCCTCCGAGATAGGACATCTGCACGGCATCCACCGCGCCGGTATTCATGTCCAAGCCGGTCCGATCCAGCGCGTCCCAGACGAGAAGCGCGTCATCGCCCCCTCCCCCTTCCCAGGTGCCCATCCGGAAACTCACCCACTCGCCGTCGTTATACTTGGGGTCACTGCAATCGAATGAAGCCTGGGTTCCCCCGTTGTTACCGGTTCCGGCCAGGTTGCTCCATTGATTGTTGTCAATCAGCGTGACGCCGTCGACCTGAAGGAGACAGTAGTCGTCCACTCCGTCGTGGAAGAGGACCTGCTCGACACCTCCCCGATCCGCGTCGCTGGGAATGAAGATCTCCCCCGTCATGTTCACGCCATAGTTCTCCTGGTTCCCTCCGAACTGGCCGGGAACCGCCGCCGCGAAGAGATTGACCCCCGCCGCGTTTGTCGTCGTGTAGGCGTTGCTAGCCCACCTGATCCTCTCGATCGCGGTCGTTCCATCGGGAACGCCGGCCGACATGGTATCGAAGGCAGCGAGGGTTCCCCCGTTGCCCTGAAGGTAAATGTCCGCCTTCAGGCTTCCGACCGTTGGCACATCCGCTCCATAGAAGCGGACTTCCCAGTCGACGTCGCGAGGAACGGGATCACCCAGCTCCGACTTCGATGCGGTGAGAATGACATCGTTTCCGTTGAAGACGATGTCGCCGGTGTAGGTAATCGTATATTCTCCATAAGCGGCGTCAAAGGGGCCGACATCAAAGGCTTCGAAGGCCGCCGTATTCACGACCGGATTGATGTTGTGCGACTGGTGCACCAGGCCGACATAGACGTCGCCCTGCGTGTCCACCGTGCCGGGGCGCTCGATCGGGGCGCTCCACACTCCGGGACTTCCGGCGACATCCGGTGCCCAGGTGGCGTAATAGGTTCCGGACAGCCGGTGAAGTCCGAGCCAGAGCGGTGTATTGCGCACGCTGCCATTCGCGTTGTTTTCGGCCGAGTTGAAGAATTCGCCGTCGTTGTTAGGGCCTCGATCCGTGCCCGCTCCATCCGAGGGGCGACCGCCGATGACGGTTCCGGGGATACCCGTGCCGAGGGTGGTCTTGCGGATCATCATGACGTTGGCTGAATTTCCTGCGGTCGGGTTTTTGCGGGCCATCAAGCCGGAGCGCCCCCATTCTCCCGCGATGGCTTCCAGGGGATCTCCTGCGACGGAAACCGAGCGCACAATCGCGCTGAAATCCCCCGATTGCACCTGGTCGGCATCGTAGATCATCGACCCATTGTCCGAAGTTCCCCAGAAGTCGGTACCTCCGGCGGTAATGGTGTATTCTGTGGCGGAGGCACTCGTGAAGCCTCTCGCCGTGCCGGCACCACTGGTGCCATTGGAGGCGGCCGCGTTGCCATATTCCCCGATCGAATCGAGGACCTCGCCTCGAGCCGCGGGCGACACTCCGAGGCAAAGGGTGAGTAAGACAGCAAGTCTAGGGGGTATTTTCATGGATTTCTGGGGATTGGGGTTCACGGTCGAAACAACGCGTCACGACTCCACTATAATTGTTACTTATTTAGGATAGTAACAGTCCCCCCCCATGGGAAGAAAAAAATTTCATAGCCTCGCAACTATTGGGGATACGCGGTGTTTTGCGCCGCCGTCGACGAAGCAGGTATGCCGGCTCCATGGGCAGCGAGAGCGGCGAGGATCCATCTCAAAAGCCTGCGGAAACGCTTGTTCGTTCATCCGTAATAAGGGAGGCGCTCGCAAGGAGCGTGTCCCGAGGCAATCCCGTCCTCCAGAGAGCCGAATCCTTTCCCTGAAAAGCTCCTAGCCCCTTCGGTAAAAAGGAAACACCCCGTTTCCTCTCACAGAGTGGAAACGGGGTGTCGAGGGATTCTGGAAAAGGCGTGCGCCCCGGAAACTAATTCCTAAGGTGTCGAATTGTCCTGCACCCGGAAAAAGAGCTCGACCGGCAAGGGAGCGCCTGGATTCATGGGATCGAAGAACGGGTGTTGGAACATGTAGGTCGTCGTTTCTCCTCCCGAACTGATGGAGTCGTCGATGTCGGCCTGGAACGTGGGGGCGACAAGATCCTGCGAATAGTAG